>WFNG01000157.1 GCA_015488735.1 Bacteroidales bacterium
ATAAATCGTTCAAAATCTGAATATAATGTTCTTCTTGAAGCGCTGCATGAAGAGGGCTCTTTGCAAAATCTTGTTTTTTCCGAATACAAAAAACTATTACAAGTAAGACGCGCGTACAATTGGTTTGCCCCATCTTTAGAAATTGAGATAAAAACAATAAGTGATCAGGTTATTGTAATCCAAAAAAAACAAGGGAAGAGATCCTTTTGGGCAGTCTTTAATTTTTCTGAAAAGGCATATAATTTTGAGCTTTTTCAAAATCAAAAAGTTAAGAATCTTATGACGGGTGTTGATTTGTATTCTGAGAAGATATCTCTTGAACCTTATGCTTTTCGTTGGTATGAGTCTGTTTAGCAGTCGGTTCTATAGTCTCTTGCGTGCTTCGGAAGGGAAACGAAACAGTGCGACAATTTGATGATTAATCGGCTTAATCTGAGACTTGTAGTGCCTGTCCGGATGGCGTTTTGTTTATCAAATTTTAACAAAAAAGAAATACAAAAATGATAAAGTTGGTACGGCTTTTGTTCTAAATAGTTGAACTTAAATATTGTAAGTTATGAAAAAGCTAAGTTATTTAATCGGCATCTTTATCTTCGCCGGATTGTTGTTCGGTGGCGTAACTTTTGCACAGAATCAGAATCTTTCTAAAAGACAAAAACATCATCTGGAGCAACTCCGAAAAAAGAAAGAGAGGACCATGCAGCGAGAAGTTTCTCGTGAATATTACACACAACTCTTAAAAGAAAAATATTTTGTTTTTCAGGGAGATTATCTGGTAGGCCAGGAAGGTAACTCGTTTATTTTGTCTCCTGACATTAATTTTATGTCTGTAAATGGAAACAATATTATTTTGCAATTTGGTTTTAACGGGGCTATTGGATGGAATGGAGTCGGGGGAATTACTGTCCGCGGAACATTGCAGGGCTATCAGCTCCATGCAGGGAAAAAGAAAAATAACCTGTCGATGAGTACCAATGTAAATCTTATTGGTCCGGGATTACCACCTACTATTACCATGAATGTATCGGATGATGGAACGGCTGAATTGATTGTTCAGCCTGCAGGCGGTGGCCCAATTATTGTTTACGGGCAAATTGTTTCTCCTAAAAAAGCTGATATTTTTGTAGGGCAGAGTCTCTTCTGATATGGGCAAAAGATTGTTACGGTGAGATGATTGGGGAATTTCAGGCATGGTTTGTCTGAAAAATCTCCGTTCAAAACTTTATTTATGGCATGATTTTGGTTGTTTTTAAGTATTAAATTTACAGACTATGAAAAAGTTCATTTATTTCCTCGGCTTGTTGTTTGTCATGACGCTGGCTCTTCCAACTACAGGAGTGGCACAGGTAAATCAATTAACGAAAAAAGAACAACGGAAACTTGAGAAACAAAAAAAGCAGAAACTACGTCAGAAAAGGAATCTGGCTTCCCGTGAATTTTATTCCAAGTTAATTCAAAGTAAGCAATGGGTTTTTCAGGCTACAGGGCTGTATGGTCCCTATGGCCAGTATTATTCCGTTTCCCCTACTATAAACTTTGTAGCCGTTCATAATAATAAAATTATTGTTCAGTTTGGTTTTGAGGGCGTTATAGGCTGGAATGGTGTTGGGGGCGTTACGGCAGAAGGCTTTTTGAGCGATTTCAAATTTAATCCGGGAAAAAATAAAAATCAGGCGATGACTGTTTCTGCACATATTCAGCCTAAATACGGTGGTGGAAGTCCCTACTTTACCATGTATATCAATAATGATGGAAGTGCTCAAATATCAGTTACGCTCATAAACGGAGGAGTACTCCAGATGAATGGACAGATTTATACTCCGGCCCAATCAAGTGTTTACAAAGGGACTACATTCCCATAATCGTTTTTTTATAGGATAGGTGTTCATCGACTATTCACTTGTTATTGTTTCCGGAAAGATAGCGCTGAAGTTGTTTAAAGTTCAGGGTATTTTGTTCCCGATAAGATACTCATAAAGAGTGAATTATATCTAAAACTCAATGTTTGTTTTTGTTTCAAAAAATAATTGTTAAACTGTTCTTCTCCATGCCAAAGGCATGAAGAAGAACCATAATTCGGGCAATTAGTGTAATTCGTTGGCTTTTATCAACGAATTACACTAATTTAACGAATTCCATCTCGCCGCAGGCGAGTTAGAATTCATGTTATTGCCATTGAATAATCAAATAGTAGAAATGGAATAAGGATTTGCTGATTTTATTTTTATAATGCTAAAAGTTAATGAGTTAACCTTAAACAACTTCGATGTAAGAAAGTAATTATTTTAATCTTCATCGTCCACTACGAACACATACAGCTCACGTGGCCCGTGGGCACCCATAATTAGTGTTTTCTCTATATCTGCAGTTCGGCTTGGGCCTGTTATTACTGTCATTTGTGAAGGATATCCTTCGCGGTAGCGTTTTCTCATGCCAGCTAGTGCTTCTTGCAATTCAACAACAACCTGCGATGTATAGGCTACAACAATATGCGACTCTGGAAAGACAAACATTCGGCGGCCCGAATCGAGCCCAGAGGATACCAAGACACTGCCAAACCGGGCAATCAGATATTCACAACGTGTTATGCCTGCTGTCATTTTGTTAAAAGTAGCAGGATTATTTTGGAACGGAACTGCCAGTGATTGCAACAGCATCTCCAGCTTTTTGTCAACAACAAAATAATCCTGCCATCCTTTTTGGCTAAGCAATGATTTCAGATTCTCGCCAAGTGTTTTTTCATTTTCACAATAGACAAATGTACCACTCATTTCCATAAGCTTACGGGCAAACGCGATTTCTTTCTCCTCTTCTGATGGCACAAAAACCGGAGTGTTAAAATCAACATTTTTAAAAGGATTCTCTTTTTTGCTAATGAGGGCATCCCTTACCCGTTTCAGGATTTTTTCTTTGGTGGTTGTTTCGTCCATAGGTTATGCTTTTTCTTCAGGTTTAACTGGTTCAGGTTTTTCAGTGTCCGCCGGCTTTTGCGTTTTCTTTTTAGAAGGAGCTTTTTTTACTGTTGTTGTGTTTTCCTCTTTTTTTGCAGCAGGGAGACGTTTTTTACGCGGTTTCTTCTCGACAGCAAGGTGGTCTTTGATGCTTAGTGTTTCTCCCCAAGGTCTTTTCCCGATAATTTCCACAAGGTCATCACTAAAGAGTACTTCTTTTTCAATAAGTCTGCTTGCCAGAGCTTCAAGTTGATCGCGATGTTCGGAAAGTATCTCTTTTGACCGTTTGTAGGCTTTTTCAACCAAAATACTGATTTCCTGGTCGATTATCTCGTTTGTCTTTTCACTGAATGGCTTTCCAAAAGAATATTCCTGTTGCCCTGAGGAATCATAATAGCTTAGGTTTCCAATCTTTTTGTTTAAGCCGTAGTAGGCTACCATGGCATAAGCCTGTTTGGTAACTTTTTCCAAATCGTTGAGTGCTCCGGTGGAAACTTCTCCGAAAATAACTTCTTCAGCAGCACGCCCTCCCAAAGCAGCACACATTTCGTCAAACATTTGTGCAGTAGTAGTAATTTGTCTCTCCTCAGGAAGATACCAGGCAGCTCCCAGTGATTTTCCCCGTGGTACAATGGTAACCTTTACCAGCGGATTGGCGTATTTCAACAACCAGCTTACAGTTGCATGTCCGGCTTCATGGTGAGCTATCACCCGTTTTTCATCACTAGAAATAATTTTGTTCTTTTTCTCCAATCCTCCGATAATACGGTCTATGGCATCCATAAAATCCTGACGTGAAACACTCCGGTGTGCATTTCGGGCAGCTATCAGTGCAGCTTCATTACATACGTTGGCGATATCCGCACCGGAGAAACCGGGAGTTTGTCGGGCGAGAAATTCCATGTCGATATTTTTACTCATCTTCAAAGGACGCATATGCACTTTGAAGATTTCCCTGCGGGCATCTAAATCAGGTAATTCAACAAAAATCTGACGGTCAAACCGACCAGCCCTCAAAAGAGCTTTATCCAGAATATCGGCTCTGTTAGTAGCTGCCAGTACAATAACTCCTGAATTGGGAATAAAGCCGTCCATCTCTGTCAGCAGCTGATTTAATGTGTTTTCTCTTTCATCGTTAGATCCTGTCATGGGATTTTTCCCCCGGGCACGTCCAATGGCATCAATTTCGTCGATAAAGATGATACTGGGTGCTTTGTCTTTGGCCTGTTTAAAAAGGTCGCGGACACGAGAGGCCCCGACACCCACAAACATCTCCACAAAATCAGAGCCTGAAAGCGAAAAGAAGGGGACATGAGCTTCACCTGCCACCGACTTGGCAAGCAAAGTTTTTCCTGTTCCGGGAGGGCCCACAAGTAATACACCTTTAGGAATTTTACCTCCCAGCTTGGTATATTTGTCAGGGCTTTTTAAAAAGTCAACAATTTCAATAACCTCCGTTTTGGCTTCCTCCAGACCGGCAACGTCTTTAAAGGTAATGTTGACACTGGTGTCTTTATCATAAACCTTGGCTTTGGATTTTCCAATGTTGAATATCTGGCCGCCAGCACCACCGCCGCCGCGACTCATCATACGCATAATAAAAAACCACACCCCAAACAACAGTACAATGGGCAGTACCCAACTCAATATTTCGCCTCCCCAATTATGTCTGGTTTCGCTTTCAACATATACCGGATTATCATTTCCTTTCTGTACTTCTTGTACTTGCTGAATAAAAATATCAGGTGAGGCCACATTATAATAAAATTGTGGTGTTTTTTGTCCAAAAGTACTGGTACTGCTTTTCAGCTTTTTAAACTTTTCCAGTTTTAGTGCACCGGGTGTCAAATAAATCTCAGCAACTTCTTTATTTACCAGAACAATTTTCTGAATCTCTTTTTCCATTAGCATTTGCCTCAAATCTTTCCAGTCGGTTTTTTTCGATTCGCTGCCTGTATTCATCAAACTAAGTCCCAGAAAAACCAAAGCAAGAATACCATAGATCCAATAAAAACTAAACTTGGGCTTTTTCCCTCCCGGGCCTGTTATTTTACTAAATGGATTATTAGTATTTTGCTTATTTTGCTGCTGCTTATTATTGTTTTTTTCTTCTGCCATTCTGTCGTTTCAAATGTATTTTATAAAATATTACTTATCGCTTTTATAGTGTTTTGCTTTTGCATCTGCCCAAAGCGCTTCAATGTTATAGAAGCTTCTTGTCTCGTCAAGAAAGATATGTACTACTATGTCCACATAGTCTATCAAAATCCATTCCGAATTTTCATATCCTTCCCTGTGATAAGGATGTTCTCCGCAATTTTTCGATACCATTTCTATCACATAATCATAAATAGCGACAAGTTGTGGCTTAGAACTCGCATGGCATATCAAAAAATAATCGGTTACAGCATCCTGAATCTCTGTCATATCAAGGCTTACAATGTCCTTCGCTTTTTTCTCCTGCATAGCAGCAACCGCCTGTTGCAAAATATTCTCTTTGTTGTTGATAGCTGCCTTTATTTTCATGATGACGTTTGTGTTGGCAAAAATAGGGATTTTTATCTTGGTAAAGAGCATGCAACGGGCAATTTACTATCAGAGATTTTCTCAATTGACTATCTGTTCTAAATTATTTTCGTAAAAAATCCTGTCAATTAAAAAATTTATATAGTTTTGTCTCATTATTCAAATGTTCCCGTTACGGGATGTTTGAATTATACAGAGGAGTGGAGAGATCAGGCTCATTGAAACTCCGGCAACCTGCCCGCCACAGGCGGAAAAGGTGCCAATACCTGCCACTTCGGACAAAACCGGAGGGAATTATAATTTAAACAGGAAAAAATGAAAACAACGTATCCCTATTTTTTTAGATGTTGCCGAAGCCATCGGCTGAACATTTTTATATCCGGTTTTATTATCCCGGCCTTCACTCGCAGGTCTATGCGAATGCAATAGGGACAGGTCTGTACACACTTACCTTGTCCCTGAAATTTGCAGACTATCCTTTGTCTGCCGGAGAAGAAATATTCCATTTTTAAAAATTATTACCCAAACAGATGCACAAGATTGTAATAAAAGTAGGCGGATCGAACCTTAAGGATATCGAAAGTTTGAAGCGGGTCATCGCGCTGATGAAGACTTACAGCGAGCCGGTAATTCTCGTTGTATCTGCCTTTTATGGTGTTACGGACAAACTGGAGAATGCGGTAAACGGCGAGCAGGATCCGGCGGAATTACTTCACGAACTTCAGCAGTTGCATCAGGATGTGCTGCATCGCTTTGTTTCAGACAGAAGCCAGCTTGCCCGTAAA
>WFNG01000158.1 GCA_015488735.1 Bacteroidales bacterium
CTTCATAACCTTCCATAGAGGCCTGCAAAGCGCAGATAGGGTCAATTTCGGTAACCATCACACGGGCACCATAAGATTTCATGGATTTGGACGAGCCTTTTCCCACATCGCCGTATCCGGCAACGACCACCACTTTTCCGGCAATCATAACATCGGTGGCACGTTTAATACCATCGGCCAGCGACTCACGGCATCCGTAAAGATTATCAAATTTCGATTTGGTTACCGAGTCGTTTACATTGATGGCAGGGACCAAAAGGGTGCCGTTTTCTTTCATTTGATAGAGACGGTGTACGCCTGTGGTGGTCTCTTCCGAAACGCCTTTCCACTCTTTGACAATGTTATGCCATCTTTGGGGATCTTCCGCCAGCGTAGTTTTCAACAGACTCAGAATTTCTTCCTCTTCTTCGCTCTCTGCTTTGACATTGATGGTTGAAGGATCGTTTTCGGCTGCGTAACCTTTATGAATCAGCAGGGTAGCGTCGCCGCCATCGTCCACAATCAGGTTAGGGCCTTTTCCACCGGGGAATGACAATGCCTGGTTGGTACACCACCAGTATTCCTTGAGTGTTTCGCCTTTCCAGGCAAATACCGGAACACCCTGCGGGTCTTCAGGAGTACCATTTTTACCCACGGCAATAGCGGCAGCAGCATGATCCTGCGTAGAGAAAATATTACAACTGGCCCAGCGCACATCAGCACCCAGTTCCACGAGGGTTTCTATGAGTACGGCAGTCTGAATTGTCATGTGTAAAGAACCTGTAATGCGTGCACCATTCAGCGGTTTCTGCTCGCTATATTTTTTACGCAGCGCCATAAGCCCCGGCATTTCTTTTTCTGCAATATCCAGCTCTTTGCGTCCCCAGTCATTCAGGTGAAGATCGGCAACTTTAAACTGTAATTTGTTTTTTGTTTTTGTTTCTAACATGGTTTTATAATGTTTTCTGTATAAGTGGCTGCAAAATTAATCATTTTTTTGAGTAGTGCGAAGGGAGGTGGGCTAACTTTTCAGGTTGCCTTGCTCCTGAAAGGTTGGAGCTGAGGGCAGAAAACCGCTCGGATACTTTGCGATAATTACGAATAAATGCTATCTTTACGATTTTTGGTGAAAAATTAAGTTTAAAGATATTTATATGAGAAAATATTTACGAACTTTATCAATTATTCTGCGCAATCCAATTAAACCCTATTGATTATGAAAAAAACTTATCTAATTATTCTATCTTTTGCAATCACTCTATTTGGGAGTGAACTACAAGCCCAGTGGGTACTATAATACTCCCCAAAAATCAGACCACTGGTTAAGTTGAAAAATGTTTAATTTTAACAGTGGTATTATGAAAGCAAAAAGAAGAAAATTTTCAGCAGCCTTTAAGGCTCAAGTAGCACTATCTGCCATACAAGAGCGGGAGTCTTTGGCAGAACTATCCAGGCGATATGAAGTGCATCCCAACATGATTTCCAAATGGAAAAACGAGTTTATGGAACGCTCCTCAGAGATATTTGAGACCAAAGCACCAGAGGTTAATTTTGAGAAGGAACGCGAAAAGCTATATGCCAAGATTGGTCAATTGGAAGTAGAGCGAGACTGGTTAAAAAAAAACTTAAACAAGATCGGTCTATGAAAGAGTGCAAAGAATTGGTTAAATCCAACAGGCGGATAAGCATTCGCCAACAGTATAAGCTGGTTTCCATAAGATGCAGTAACGTTTACTATTAACTGGTGTCAGAATTACCTGAAAATCTAAGTATTATGCGGTTAATAGATGAACGTTATTTGAATCATCCTACCCATGGTGTGCTTCAAATACAAGACTATTTGACTTCAAAAGGGCTTAAAGTAAACCATAAAAGGGTGCGTAGTTTACTAAGAAAGATGGGAATAATGGCCATCTATCCCAGAAGGAACCTGAGCAGGTTGGGCAATGCCCAATATACTTATCCCTATCTGTTAAAAGGTTTGTAAACAGGCCGAATCAGGTTTAGGCTATTGATATTACTTACATCCCTATGAGACATGGGTTCATGTATCTTACGGCTATCATTGATCTTTACAGTCGGTTTGTTGTAGCTTGGGATATTTCAAACAGTTTAGATGCCGAAAGTGTATTATCCGTGCTAAAGTAGGCGATAAAAAAACAGGGGCAACCAGAAATCATAAACTCAGACCAAGGGAGCCAGTTTACATGTCCGTTATGGGTTGAGTATTTGAAGGCAAACAATATCAAAATCAGTATGGACAGCAAAGGCCGGGCTTTGGATAATATATTCATTGAACGGTTATGGCAAACCGTAAAACAAGATTACGTATATTTGAATCCGGCAGAAGACGGAATAGAATTATATAAAGGTTTGAAAGGATTCTTTAAGTATTACAATTACCAGAAAACGCATCAGGGGATAGGCAGGGTTCGTCCAGTAGAGGTATACAAAAAAGTATCATAAGCCATGAACAAAAAAGAAAAAAATCAGAGAATAGGTGCTATTAATATCGAGAGTAACTCTGCGAGTTATTACCCGATATTAACAGCAATAACAACACAAATAATAATAATAAAATCAACTAAGAAAAACCGGTTTGTGGTCTGAAAGATGGGGAGTACTTTACATAGTGCATGCCGCAATTAGTTGTAGATATGACAATTAAACGTTAAATAAAAATACCGGTAATAGAAAATTAGTACACAGAATTGCGGTACTTAGCATAGCCGTAACCATTTACACCGCGCGTAGTAAATTGAAACGTGTTTTGCTATAA
>WFNG01000159.1 GCA_015488735.1 Bacteroidales bacterium
ACCATCATCATGGCAACACACTCCGAACGCGATGCCGCATATGCACAACGCACTATCAATCTGCTGGATGGCGAAGTGATTATGGAGAAAACGAATAGTTGAGGAGAAAGTGGGAAAGAAAAGGTAAAAGGGTGGAAAGGTGAAAAGGTGAGAGGGTGAGAGGGTAGAAAGGTAAAAGGGTGAAAAGGTGGAAAGGATAAAAAGGTCGTGTCCAAACCCTCCAATCCTGTAACCTTGCAACCCTGCAACCTTTCAACCCTGTAGCACTGAAAATTTTTAATTACATAAAGATAAAATATTAAACCATTTATTATATACCTGTCGAACAACAAGTTATGTTTAAACTAAAATCAATATACAAAAGCATTGTTAAATACCCTACATCGCTGGTGTTGAATATTTTAAGTCTGGTTATCGCTTTTACGGGAATTATCACACTGATGCTTTACATTTCGTACGAAAATAGTTTTGACACGTTCAACAAAAACTATCACCGTATTTACAAAATAGAAATCGGAAATCCCGGTTCAACAGTCCCTGCCGTCATATCTCCCATAATTAGAAAAAACGTACCTGAAATTGAAAATATCACACCGCTGTTATTCACAAACAGTACCCTGACCACAGCCAAACTAAAAGCACGTAAAATCATTTTTTATGCTTCAGGCATGTATGCAAACAACAATGTTTTCAATATTTTCACTTTCCCTTTTGTTCTGGGTAACAAAAAACATGCTTTATCAAATGTTAATACGGTTGTGCTGACAAAAAGTATGGCACGGAAACTTTTCGGTGAAAAAAATCCGGTTGGGAAAGAAGTGCTCATCCATGACAAAAATTTTACCGTTACAGGAGTAATACAAGATATTCCTGAGAACTCCTCCTTTCGCGTAAAATACATTTCTTCATTCAAAACATTGACACAAAAGCCGGGAGATGCTGCCAACACATGGGAGGAATGGAGCTACAGGGTATTTTGTAAAGTTAACAAACAGGCTGACATTCGAAATGTTACCGAAAAGCTTAACGCGATAGAAGAAATCAACAAACACATTAATCCTGACACAGATAATAGCAAAGAACACAGGGAAGCACTATTCCTCAAACCTCTAAGCGGTTTACATTTTTCAACCGATAATAATTTTTCAATCATAAACAAAAAGGTACTTTATGTATTAGGTATTTTGGCTCTGGTACTTGCCATAATGGGAGCGGTAAATTTTATCAACCTTACTACTTCTCAGGCTTTTCAGAAAGCAAAAATATTTTCCATAAAGAGGGTATTCGGGGCAAACCGGACAATGGTCATGATGCAGGTGATTCTCGAAGCCATACTCATTTCACTTTTTGCCCTCGGCCTCTCTTTTCTGTTGCATCGACTTTTGTTTCCGTATCTCGAAAATATATTGGCTGTCAAAGGTTTTGGTTTTGACCATCGGTTACAATGGTATTTTTATTTTGTGTTAATGGCGGTAATTTTCGGTATCGTTGCCGGAATTTATCCAGCATATTACATAAGCTCACCCGATTTGTCACAGTCGGTGAAAGGGGCGCAAAATTTTACAGGAAAGGGGAAATTGATTAGAAATGGCTTGCTTGTATTACAGTTTGTACTCGCCATCGCTTTGATTATCACATCCATTGGCATTGGAAAGCAAATTCGCTACTGGCACAATTTCAATATCGGCATTCAAAAAGAAAATATCATTTATTTACGGACAACCAAAAATATCAGACAACATGACAAAGCATTTGCAAAAGAGCTAATAAAAAATCAGGATATTTCTCAATTCACCTATTCCGGTTCTATTCCAGGCTATGTGGGCATGGGCTGGGGCAGAGTGGTTGATGGACAGCAAATTTCTTTAAGGGTCTGGCCCGTGGATAAAAACTTTTTGGACTTTTTCGGACTTAAAATAGTGAAAGGACACCCCTTCTCAAAAACCACGGGGGCCGATAACAATACGTTTATTCTCAATCAAAAAGCCGTAGAACAGTTCGGCTGGAAAAACCCCCTGGAAAAAACCTTCCCGGGATTCAATTTTAACGGAAAAGTTATCGGGGTGGTAAAGAACTTTAATTTTTCTTCGTTAAAAGAGCGTATCAAACCGATGATGTTTTGGCTCACCAACGACAGAAAATATTATTTATTTCTGAAAATAGAACCCGGAAATTACACACAGACTATTGCGTATATTAAAAAAATATGGGAACAATTTGAACCGGTTCAGAATTTTAATTTCACATTCCTTGACAGTTCATTAAATGCATTGTACGCCAAAGAAGACCGGATATCGTATTTTGTTGAGTTTGTAGCTTTGTGGAGTATTTTGTTGTCACTTACCGGTTTGCTGGGGCTGGTACTGTTCACCGCACGCGACAGAACCAAAGAGATAGGTATCCGGAAAGTAAATGGTGCTTCAGTATTGGAAATTGTAAAGATGCTCAACCGAGAATTCTTGAAATGGGTAGCCGTCGCCTTTGTCATAGCCATTCCGATAGCTTATTATGCAATGTATAGATGGCTTGAAACCTTTGCCTACAAAACCAAACTCAGCTGGTGGATTTTTGCATTAGCAGGGATTATTGTGCTGGCCGTTGCCCTGCTCACTGTAAGTTGGCATACGTTTCGTGTAGCACGGAAGAACCCGGTAGAAGCATTGCGGTATGAGTGAGGAAGGGTGAAAGGTAAAGAAGCGATGGGACGACGGAGCGAAAGAGCGAAGAGGCGAAAGGAAAAATAACCTTTTTGGCTCCGCTCTTTCGGATTTGCAATCCGAAATCGGCTGAGGCTGGGGATTTTAAATCCCCCGGCAATAAAACCTGTCTCTTATACACA
>WFNG01000160.1 GCA_015488735.1 Bacteroidales bacterium
GGCCGAAGTGGAAAAAATCGGAGGGGTAGAGGACATCAACTTCACAGGAAATCAGAAACTAATAGAATCTATAGGTGCGGAAGTGGACGGTGTCTATCTCAAAAAAGTAAAGGAACTTTCGCTTTCACCTGAAGTTGTCCAACGCCGGAAGGATTTCAACATTGTTTACACCCCGCTGCATGGTACCGGCATTAAGTTAGTCCCCGATTCATTAAAGAATTTCGGTTTTAGAAATGTCCACATTGTGGAAAAGCAAGCCGTTCCGGATGGGAATTTCCCCACCGTAATTTCTCCTAATCCCGAAGAACCTGCTGCATTGGCGCTGGCTATTCAAAAAGCAAAAGATGTTGGGGCCGAACTTGTAATGGCAACCGATCCGGATGGCGACCGGGTGGGGATTGCTGTACGCAACGGTGAAGATTTTGTCCTGCTCAACGGCAACCAGGCTGCTTCATTGCTCATCAATTATTTGCTGACAAAATGGTCAGAAAACGGTAAGCTCACCGGTAACGAATTTATTGTCAAAACTATTGTCACTTCAGAATTGCTCTTTGATTTGGCCGATAAATATAAAGTACAGCATTTCGATGTGCTTACCGGATTCAAATATATTGCGGATATCATCAGGCGTTTTGAAGGAGAAAAAACTTTTATCGGCGGCGGAGAGGAAAGCTATGGCTATCTGGTTGGCGATTTTGTCCGCGACAAAGATGCGACCATCTCCTGCTCCATGATTGCCGAAACAGCTGCCTGGGCCGCCGACAAGGGAACAACCATGTATGAGATGCTAAAGGATTTGTATTTGGAATTTGGATTTTATAAAGAAAAACTGGTTTCTATCGTCAGAAAAGGCAAAGCCGGTGCAGAAGAAATTAAAAAAATCATGGATGATTTTCGCGCCCATCCCCCCAAAATGCTGGGCGGTTCCAAAGTGGTTCGCATTAAAGACTATCTGAGCAGTACTGACCATGATTTGACCGGAAAACATTCCGGTAAAATTAATCTTCCGAAATCCAATGTTTTGCAATTCTATACCGAAAATGGCTCCAAAGTAAGTGTACGGCCATCCGGGACAGAGCCAAAAATTAAATTTTATTTTGGAATAAAAGGAGAACTGAAAAAAAGGGAAGACTTCGATACGGTAAACAGGGAACTGGAAGAAAAAATCGACAGCATTATCGGGGAATTGAAGTTAAAGTAGTTGCCCGGAGGAGACACATGAACCAGTTTAAGTGATGTCCGGGTGGAAGACCTGACCCATAAATTTTTTTATTTTGCAGAAGCAAAAAAAATTAAAAACACCACAAAGTGAAATTCAATTTTGAGCAATTAACAAAGATAAAACATACCGACAGCAACAACTTCTTTCTGCTGGCAGGCCCTTGTGTAATAGAAGATGAGACAATGGCCTATCCCATAGCAGAACAAATTCTGGAAATTACAAACCGGCTGAAAATACCGTTTATCTTCAAGGCCTCGTACAAAAAAGCAAACCGCTCACGAATGGATTCCTTTTCAGGAATTGGAGATGAAAAAGCATTGAAAATATTGAAGGATATTTCAGAAAAACTGGATATCCCGGTTGTTACAGATATTCATTCGGCTGGAGAAGCAAAAATGGCTGCAGATTATGCGGATGTATTACAGATACCGGCTTTTCTGTGCCGGCAAACTGAATTGTTGCTGGCTGCCGGAGAAACCGGAAAAGTCATCAATATTAAAAAGGGGCAGTTTATTTCAGGTGAAGCCATGCGCTTTGCCGTAGAAAAAGTGCAATACACCGGTAACAATAATATCTGGCTCACAGAACGGGGAAACATGTTTGGCTACGGCGATCTTGTGGTGGATTATCGTAATATTCCAACTATGCAAAGTATTGGGTTTCCAGTCGTTTTAGACATTACCCATTCCCTGCAACAACCTAACCAAAGCAGTGGCGTTACAGGTGGAAATCCGAAATTGATCGAAACCATGGGAAGGGCAGGTATTGCTGCAGGTGTTGATGGTATTTTTCTGGAGACCCATCCGCAGCCTTCCATAGCCAAATCGGATGGTGCCAACATGTTACCATTGGCTCAACTGGAAAAGCTGCTGGAACATCTGGTTGAAATCAGGAAAGTAGTGCAGAAATTTTAAAATGATAATTGAAAATCAGGGGATTTTATTTTTTGCCACATCTTTAAAAATCCGCTCAAACTTTTCAATTTTTGGCGTAATCACAAATTGGCAATACCCGGCAGATGGGTTCTTACGGTAATATTCCTGATGGTATTTTTCAGCCGGGTAAAAATTCCGGTAGGAACTGATTTCTGTGACAACAGGATTCGGCCAGATACCCGCTTTGTCTATTTGCTTTTTAAGAGATTCTGCCAATTGTTTTTGTATCTTATTATGGTAAAATATAACCGAGCGGTACTGTGTTCCCACATCGGCTCCCTGACGGTTCAGTGTGGTGGGGTTGTGTGTCTTCCAGAAAATTTCCAGCAACTTCTCAAAACTAATTTTCGATGGATTATAAACTACCTGTACCACTTCGGCATACCCTGTATTTCCCTGACTCACCTGATGATAAGCAGGATTGGGGATTTTGCCACCCGAATAGCCGGCTTCCGCAGAAACCACTCCTTTTACCCGCTCAAAGACAGCTTGGCTACACCAGAAACAGCCCGTACCCAATGTGGCAGTATCGAATTTCATTTTAATTTCCTTTCCTGATTGTGGATAAATTGTAAACGGAATAAGCAATAGAAATACGACTGTTAAGATCCATACAATTCCTCCACGCATGACCACTTTCTCAAAGCAACAATAATTTCCGGCCGTAAATGAGCTCCTCTATTTCAGGTGGCGGGCCCAGAAACTGTTCCCGAAACCGGTCCATTTCGCCACGTGTTTTTTCCGACAGTAAGTCAGCCATCTCCTCCATAACCTCTTCACCAATAGCCATGGGAGGTGTATTCATCACCAAATGGTTCCCGTTAAACTGGCCAATCAACTGATACTCTTTCATCTCTTTTACCGGTGTTTCCTTAAAGAAACATTTCGACAACCATTGTTTCAGGTCAAAAGTCTGCAAATTAATCATCATCGGTTCGTTTCCACGCTCAGCCATGATATTCATGTAATATTTCTGTAAATTTTGCATGGACTCTTCCGACATGCCTTTTTGCATTTCCTGATAACAATCCAAACACATAGCATACTCGAAAACCGTAGAGCTGAAAGTATAACCCTCATAGTTCTTCATGGCCTTTTCAATCACATACTGCGTCCCCTCCTCAAGGAGGTTTTTACCGCAAACAACACATTTCTCAAATGGTTTTCCCTCCGAATCAGAGTAAAATTGTTCCGGTATATCTACAAAATAATCATCCATAGCCCACAGATTTTAACAGACAAAGTTACACTATTCTTTTATTTAAAATTCAGAAAAAAGACAAAACTATGTTTATGGCTAATTGGCTAATTCCTGTTTTTGCCTGCTTTTATTTACTGACACGCTCACAAGTCTCCAACTTGCGAGCGGCAAATAACCAAAATTTATAACTTTACATCCGCAAAAAAAACATTAGACAATGGTGAGGAAGAATATCATTTATTGCATCACCGATGCCAGCGGCAACATTGCTACGCTGGACGGACAAAAACAGGTTTTTAGTTTTGACCCATGGGGCCGCAGGCGCAATGCCACCACCTGGACGTATAATAATGTGCCGCATAGTTTCCTGTTTGACAGGGGCTTTACCGGACAGGAACATCTCGATGTTTTCGGATTAATAAACCTGAATGGCAGGTCTTACGACCCCTGGCTGGGAAGGTTCCTTTCGACAGACCCCATAGTGGATGATTTATCCAACACCCAAAGGTTTAACAGCTACACCTATGCCAACAACAACCCCATGCGGTTTACAGACCCCACAGGTTATGACGGTTTTGATGATGTGTATCTCGGACCGGGAATGCAAACCTGGAACGGTATCAACCCTGAACAGGATGGCCCCGGCGGTGGCAGCGGTGGCAGCGGTGGCAGCGGTGGCAGCGGCGGCGGTGATATCACCAGTACCACCCACCTTTTAGCTGAAGTAAATATAAAAGCATTTGGACCTTGGTGGGATAATTTTTGGAGTAATTTGTATCTTTCGTATAATTCGAAGAATTGGTATCGGGAAAACAATGACCCGTATCTAATCTGGGGAGGTAGTGCAGGTAATAACGTTGGCGGTATGTTTGGCCCCATATCTGTTTCAGGTACAAGAAAATATTGGCAAAACATGACTATGGGAGGAGGTGGTGGTGGAAATAGGTCAAATATTGCTAACACAATAAGTAACATTTCAAATGTGGCCTCTAAAGCTACTGAAACAACTGACTTGTTGCTTAGGTCAACCAGATTTGGAAGCCGTATCGCATATGATTTATCGGATAGCAGAGTATTTTTGAATGGTATAAAAATCTTAAAACCACTTGGTTATGGATTATCTTTTCTTTCAATTGGCACTGATTTTTATCTCTCTGAAACTGGACAACAATCATGGGGGGAAACATATACTAATACTGCCATTACCGGGGTTGCCATAATCGTTGGTGGCTGGATTGGATTAGGCATAGAACTTGACTATCAGGGAGCAAAATTATATCTGAGAAGCACACGAGAACATCCAGAATGGTTTTTACCCTCATGGTACTTTTCTCGTTGACATGTATCAATTAATAAATAAACAAAAATGAGATATTTATATTACAGGCTCTGGCAACTTTTTACCCGGATAAAAACAAATGACATGCCCGCAACAAACGCTATGATTTTTTTAAGCATGTGCATTTTTGCAAATGTTGCTACTGTTCATATTCTCTTGGATCACTTTTCCATAGTTAAAATAAATATGGATTCCAGATTTGCAGTCTACTCTTTTACGGTGCCGCTTGGTTTATTAATTTTGAGTATTAATTATTTTTTATTGTATAAATACCGAAACAAACTCCATGAGAAATATAAAAATGAAAGTAAAAAACAAAAGATTTTGGGCAATATTCTTTTGGTAATCTATATTATTGGTTCATTTGCATTAGTTTTTTATTTTGGGCCTAAATACACTACTCATGTTGGGATGTAAACCTTTGATTATAAAAATAATACACAAGATCAATTATTCCTCTCCCCTCTCTCTCTCACAAGTCTCCAACTTACGAGCGGTAAATAACCAAAATTTATAACTTTACATCCGCAAAAAAAGCATCAGACAATGGTGAGGAAGAATTTCATTTATTGCAGCACTAATAGCGGCGGTGGCAGCGGTGGTGGAGATGGCGGCGGTGACTACTGGTTACCTGAAGTAACTATAGCAGCATATTCAGAGGCCCTTGAACCAGCTCTAATCTGGGGAAGTAATGCCGGTGCGAATGCAGGCGGTATGTTTGGCCCCATATCTGTTTCAGGTACAAGAAAATATTGGCAAAACATGA
>WFNG01000161.1 GCA_015488735.1 Bacteroidales bacterium
GAAATTAGGGACAAAACGATGGCGCCGAGTACCAGAAATTGTGTTTTAATGGCAAAATTAGTGCTGATAAGGGCTATAGCTGCAAGTAAAATCAAAACTACAGTTCCCACAATACGTGTATTCTGAATGGTTGGGCCCGCCATTCCAAGCCAGTGCTGCATAGTAGGAATATCCAGAAAATTCTCCACAAAACCCACAATGTAAAGGGAAATACTCAATGCCGTTCCGATAAACAAAGTAATACCGATGGAACCGCCCATGGGCAACCCCAGCGAACGCGAAAGGATATAATAAATGCCACCAGCTTTTATCTTTTTATCGGTGGCAATAGATGAAATACTCAGCCCTGTTGTAACTGAAATAACATGGGCAAGCAAAATTATGGCAACACTCCCCCAAATTCCGGCAACGCCAGCTACCCAACCCAAACGCAGATACATGATAACCCCGAGGATAGTCAGAATGGAAGGTGTAAAAACACCGGCGAAAGCTCCGAATTTTTTTGCTTTGTCTGCCATTTTACATTTTTTGGGAAAGGTTGTAAAAATAAGAAAATCTGGAAAGTGATAAATTGGTAACGCCAGGCAAATGGTCGTCACCTCAATTATTTTTCAAAATACCTTTCAGTGCATTTCGAAGAATTTCAATAGTTAAACCAAACCTATTCCAAAATTATTGGTATTAATTATTTCCTTTTCTCTTTTTATCATTCTTTTTTTATAGCTTTGTAAGCAGTAATCCTTAAAAGAAGATTAAAATGCTCAAAACAAAGATTTTACCACAGACAGAAGAAGCCTATGCTTATCCTTTGCTGATAAAACGCATACTGGCCGACTCATTAAAATATGAGCCGAATAATGAGATTGTTTATCGTGATCTGACACGGTACAACTATTTTGAGCTGAATAAGCGGATACGAAAACTTGCGAATGTATTGAAGAATCTGGGTGTAAAAGCCGGAGATGTGGTTGCAGCACTTGAATACGATTCGCCCCGATACCTGGAACTTTTCTTTGCTGTCCCCATGATTGGTGCTGTTCTCCACACCGTAAATTATCGCTTATCCCCGGAGCAGGTACTTTACACGATGAACCATGCGGAAGACAAAATCGTTTTTACCAACACCGATTTTATTCCCATACTGAAAGGGATAAAAGACAAGCTTACCGTTTCTGTTCCATGTATCTTAATGACTGACAAAGAAGAACTTCCCGAGGAAGAACTGATTATATCCGGTGAGTATGAAGAATTGTTAAGATCTGCCAGTGACCAGTATGATTTTCCTGATTTTGACGAGAACTCTGTCGCTACCATGTTTTATACCACGGGAACAACCGGAAACCCAAAAGCTGTTTATTTCTCGCACCGGCAGCTGGTACTGCATACACTGGCCGGAGGAATGCTTTTTGGAAGTTACGATTCTGTTTGCCGGTTTCGCTCAGATGATGTGTACATGCCCATCACCCCCATGTTTCATGTTCATGCCTGGGGCGTTCCGTATCTTGCTACTATGCTGGGCGTAAAACAGGTTTATCCGGGACGTTACGAACCCGAAATGTTACTCCGCTTGTTGCTGAGCGAAAAAGTTACATTTTCTCATTGTGTGCCTACTATTTTGCACATGTTAGTGTCCAGCCCGGTGGCCAAAGCCATTGATTTAAGCCATTGGAAAGTAGTTATTGGAGGAGCCGCACTCCCGGCAGGCCTTGCCAAAGCTGCCAGTGAGCTGGATATTGATGTAATCACGGGTTACGGGATGTCGGAAACATGTCCCATATTGACCACTACTTATATGAATAAAGAAGACCGGAAACTGGATATGGACAAACAGGTCGATCTGAGAACAAAAACCGGCGTCCCTATTCCATTGGCTGAGCTGAAAGTGGTAGATGAAAACATGAACCCATTACCACACGATGGTGTTTCTGTTGGCGAAATTGTAACCCGCACTCCCTGGCTTACACAGAGTTACTACAAGGAAGAGGAGAAAAGTAAAGACCTTTGGAAAGGTGGTTACCTGCACACCGGCGATGTAGCTTATGTAGATAAAAGGAATTTCTTTAAGATCACCGACCGGATTAAAGATGTGATTAAAACAGGCGGCGAATGGATTTCTTCACTGGAGCTGGAGAACCTTATCAGTAAACATTCTGCAGTTTCCGAAGTGGCCGTAGTAGGAGTTCCGGATGCCAAATGGTCGGAACGACCGTATGCTATTGTTGTTCCCAAAGAGGGAGAAGAAGCCACCTCTGAGGAGATTCAAAAGTTTCTGCAGGAATTTGTCAATAATGGTACTATCGCCAAATGGGCCATTCCTTCACGGATTGATTTTGTAACTGCTATTCCCAAAACTTCAGTGGGGAAAATTGACAAAAAACGAATTCGTGCGGAATACAGAGAATAAAAGCCACCATGGCTTATGCAAATAATTGTTTTAAAGTGGCAATCATCAGCTTTAGCGATGGGCCTATATTTCTCATGTATAAAC
>WFNG01000162.1 GCA_015488735.1 Bacteroidales bacterium
AACGATATTCAGCACCACTAAATTCAGATAGATTATTTGACTGGCATGCTGCTTTATTTCCAACAGGAAGAAGCAATATGTATAAAATTACTGTTGCTGATTGGAGAAAAGACCCTATGCAAGTAGTTTCCGGACCTATGGGAAAGGAAAAGGTGCATTATGAAGCGCCTAAACCTGAACTTGTAGCCCAGGAAATGAGTAATTTTCTTCATTGGTTTGAAAATGAAGACGGATTAGATTTAGTATTAAAAGCTGCCATTGCACATTTGTGGTTTGTAACAATTCATCCATTTGATGATGGAAACGGAAGAATAGCAAGAGCCATAACTGATATATTGTTAGCGCGTTCAGACAAAAATGTTCAAAGATTTTATAGTATGTCAGCACAAATTAGAGTTGAACGTAAGGAATATTATAACATCTTAGAAAAAACACAAAAAGGACATTTGGATATTACTGAATGGATCTTATGGTTTTTAAATTGTTTAACAAATGCTATAAACGCAACTGAAGATATTTTATCAAAGGTGCTATATAAGGCAGAATTTTGGAAACTACATTCCACTACAATCCTTAATGCAAGACAGCAAAAAATGATCAATAAACTGCTTGATGGATTTAATGGAAAGTTGACTTCTTCAAAATGGGGAAAGATAAATAAATGCTCTCAGGACACAGCCTTAAGAGATATACAAGACTTGATTAAGAAAAAGATTTTGCAGAAAGAAGCAAGTGGTGGAAGAAGTACAAATTATGAATTAGTAAAAATGCCAGGCGGTAACGCAATATAAAAAATTGGATAAATAGTGACAGATATGGACATTTTAATATTAAATAATCATCGTAGTAAATTGAGATATTTGAGTTTCAAAATGCCCAACTTTTCATATTGCCAACGCTATGAGTCTGAGAAGTGATGTGCTATTTCTTTGCGTAAGTAACGATAATTTTGCCCAGTGGTGTTTTTGTATCCGAAACAATCTGACTTCCGTTCCACTTACCCAGCTTGTTAACGATCTGTGGTTGGGTACTAAAATAATAGGTTATGTTGTGTTCTTTGTCCATTTTCCATTTGGCTTCGTGCGTGTTGTTGTCAAGCATTAAAACCAAAACAGAATCGTTCATAATACGGAAACTGATTTTCTTTTGTTCGGCAACAATATGGGCCTCAATTTCAGGAGGAAGTTTGGTCTTTCCAAAATCAGTTTGTACGTTGGCCACTTTCCAGTTGCCAACGAGTTTTTCTCCTGTGCTGTTGCAGGCACCCATAAAAACGATGGCCAAAAGTGCCACTACCCATAATTTTTTCATCTGTAGAATTCTTTATCCGGCAAAAGTACATCCATATTTTGATTTGCAAAATTCCTATCTTTGAAAAATGTTATTGGTCAAGAATCTGTGTATTTCTGTTAAGACGAAACAGGTCGTTAAGAACGTAAGTTTCCATCTTAAAAAGGGACGTTGTATGGGGCTTGTGGGTGAGTCCGGATCAGGAAAGTCGCTGACGGCGTTATCTGTTATGGGGCTGTTGCCCCAGCTGGTAAACAACACAGGGGGCGAAATTTTTTATAAGGATACCGACCTGCTTTTGCTTCCGGAAAAGGCCATGCGAAAAATCAGAGGGCAAAAGATTTCCATGATTTTCCAGGAACCGATGACAGCTCTCAACCCGGTAATGCATTGTGGAAAACAGGTAGTCGAAATTATTCGGCAACATCAACATGTTTCCAAAAAAGAGGCACACCGGCAGACCATTTCACTATTTGAAAAAGTACAAATTCCCCGCCCGGAGAAAATTTTCTATACTTATCCGCATCAGATTTCTGGAGGGCAGAAACAGCGGATTATGATTGCCATGGCGCTGGCCAATCATCCGGATATTCTTATTGCCGACGAACCTACTACCGCGCTGGACGTAACCGTGCAAAAAGAAATTCTCCTGTTGCTCAAAAGGTTACAGCAGGAAACCGGCATGAGTCTGTTTTTCATTTCGCACGACCTGAACGTGGTTTCCGGTATTGCCGATGACCTTATCGTGATGTATAAAGGTGAAATTGTGGAACGTGGCGAAAGCCGTAAAATCTTTGCCCATCCTGAACATCCTTATAC
>WFNG01000163.1 GCA_015488735.1 Bacteroidales bacterium
CTGCATTCTGGCAAATGGTGGAACAGTTTCCACAGCCGATACATTCGTCAAGGTCGTTAAAGTGAAGACCGCGATAGCGATCGGCAGCTTCTTTCGACACTTTCGGGTAAGAGATGGTATGTGGTTTCTTGCCAAACTGTTTTAACGCAGTAAGGGGTTTTAGTGTTCCTTTTAGATCAAAAAAACTCATATCTTTTTGTTTTTTGTCTGGTTCATTTAATTAACGTTCAATTTCCGGAGGACAAGTACCGAGGCTGTTCATAATAGCTGAAATATCAGCCACATTCTCGCCTATCAGAAGGTCTTCAAGAAGTGTAATACCATGCACATAAGCTGCTCCCCTGAAGTGAATCCGGCGAGGATGAACACCGCCATCGCTTACAATATACATTCCTACTTCACCACGGGTGGCTTCGGTACGTGCATAGGCATCGCCTTTGGGAAGTGCCCATTTATGCGGATTGGGAATACGGTTGTAATATTCTCCGGACGGCATTTGTTCGATAACCTGACGGATAATACGGATAGATTGACGAATTTCCTGACGACGAACCAAAGCACGAGACCAAATATCGCCACCTTCATGTGTAGGAACAATAAAATCCAGTTTATCATACACTTCGTAAGGATCATCAATACGAATATCACTTTTGATACCGGAGCCACGTAAAACAGGACCTACAACACCCCATTCCACAGCTTTTTCTTTGGAAATAATGCCAACACCCTGGGTTCTTTTCTGGAAGATGGTGTTGTCAAACATCAGATCATCATAATCTTTCAGCCTTTTTTCGAGATAATCCATGGTACGCAACACTTTTTCAGCAAATCCTTCGGGAAGGTCGCGGCGCACGCCACCGGGCCAAATGTACATGTGGTAGACACGGCCACCGGTTAATTCTTCAAACAGGTCGAGGATGTAATTCCGGTCACCAACACTCCATTGTCCCATAGTATAAAGTCCCAAGGAACCGTTTTGGCCGCCATACCAGAGCATATAGGAACCAATACGGGCTAACTCAAGCATGAGCACACGAATATATTTCGCCCTTTCAGGTACCTCACGACCTTCGAGCAGCTCAACGGCACGGGCATAAGATTCTTCTACCGGATCGGGTTCGGGAACACAAAAACGGCACAGCAATGTAAAGCTTTGCAACCAGTTTCTTCGTTCCTGCAATTTCTCAAAAGCACGATGCAAATAACCCACTTCTGTACGGGCTTTGACAATCGTATCGCCTTCAACCTGCACTTTGACCATCATGTTTCCGGTAATACCCGGGTGCTGAGGCCCTATATATAATGTTGTTGCCTTTTCTCTCATCTTATCTTGAGTATTTTTTTGCAAAATCAGGAATTTCTTCTCCATCACGGTTGGCAATGGTTTCGCGTACATCCTGCGCATCTTCACGACCCGGACGATGCCAGAATGTTTTTTCGGCGTAAGCAGCAGTATCAAAATCGCGACGGAATGGAGGCGGGCCCTGCCAGTCTTCCAGGAGAAACTCCTCCGGGGCAACCAAACCGGTAAACTGCACACCAAACATTTCACGCATTTCTCTTTCGTAAGTATTTGCCTGGCGCCAAATCATATCTACGTTATCCATAACCGGATTGTCGCGGTCAAGGCGTGTACGAACAAAAACTTTTATTTTGTCTTTAGGCGACCAAACAATAAAAACCACTTCCAATTCTCCCTCTTCCAACCAGTCAACACAGCTGATATGAGAAAGGTGGATAAAACCCATTTCGTCTTTCAGGTAAAAGAGGATGGAAGGGATGGTTTCCTTCTTTACAGAGAAATCCACACGGTTGTCTTTAAAGTCATTTTTCTCTGCAGCATCGGCAAAGTTGGCTTTAATCCGCTGGATGATATTTTCTTTTATTTCTTTCATTATATCGTTTTTACCAGTTATACTCGGGCATAATCCAGTTCGGAATGATTTTCTTTTGGTTGGCGCGATACCATTCGAGGTTGTCTTTGTATTGTTGTGCCCCGTTGGCACGGCCTTCGGCAATGCGTTTTTGCAGTTGGGCAAATCCCGACAAAACGGCTTCCGGTCGTGGCATACAACCATTGATATAAACATCCACCGGAAGGTATTTATCCAACACTTTAATGGTGTTGTAGGAGTCGTAATACATACCACCATTGATGGTACAGGAACCAAAGCCAATCACATATTTGGGGTCTTGCATCTGTTCGTAAACACGGATAACACGTTTCATGGTTTTCACTGTAAGGTATCCGGTAATGAGCAACACATCAGCTTGTCGCGGAGTAGCGGCACCCCTCACTCCAAGTCGCTCGGCATCGTAACGGGAGGTCATGGTCGGAGGAATTTCGATAGCACCGCAACCGGTACCATAAGCCAATACCCAAATGGAATGCTTACGCGCCCAATTCTGGATGATATCTACTATCTTTTGAGAATTCTTATCGTTCATCATAATCTTTCAGATTTAAAATATTACAGCTTGTAAAATGGCAAGCAGGCCAAAAAAGCTGGGCCATCCCCAAAACCATCTAACGGCTTGTTCGGTACGGTAACGTGGTGTCGTCATACCATAAAGCATGGGAATTAGATAAAGTGCAAAAGTTTTAACAAGTAAAATCAGAAGGTTATCGGCTCCACCCATAAAGAGGTCAACATACAGGGTAAGTTTGGCAAAAGTAAATACCGAACCGGATGACATCATGACAAAAAGATATTTCCCACCGTTTTCAGAAACCGGCCCTGAAGCTAACTCAGTAGGAGCACCCACAATGTCGAATGGAGAATAACGGAACATTCCCAGCATAGCCATTACGGCAGCAATAAAAGCAAAGGGTGAGGAGAACATGAGCCATGTTCCCGAATGTGCCTGTGCAGCCATTAAGCCCGTGATGGATGTTGTGTGGTATTGAATCATTAATGCCACCAATGCCAGCACCCATGGAATCTCAAAACCTACCATCTGGCTCAATCCACGGGTTACACCAATGGCTGAGTTGGGGTTCCCGGTCTGTCCGGCTCCGAGCGCCATGCCCAAAGGCCCGAATGTCATAATGTAAAGCAGGAAAATCAAATCTCCCTGAAAATTCAGGTTAGGAAACCAATTGTTATGGCTCAAAACGGGCACAATCATAAGCGTCATTACCGAAGAAACCATTAAAAAGGCACCTCCGAGATGATGCATTACACCATGATGAATGGCAGATTTCTTAAATCCCAGTTTAAAGGCATCAATAAAGTTCTGATACCAGGGCGGTCCTTTCCGGTTCTGTACACGGGCTGTAATTTTACGGCTCAATCCACCATAAGTCATTCCCACTACAAAGGCCACGAGAAACGTAACCACCGCACCTAAAATATCCATTAATACTGTTTCCATCGATCTATTTTTATAAATTAGAACAAAACGCTCTTAAACAACAACACAACTACAACAAACACAATCACATATACAGCGTAAGTCTGCCCGTTACCCGTATAAATACGCCGCATAAATTCAAACAGCGATTCCAGGCCATCGGCAATTCCGGTATAATATTTATCTATCTGGCGGCGCATGGCCGGAGCCACTGCCCGCAGGAAAGGCTGCATGAAGCCAACCGAGAAAGTCAGGTTTTCATCTTCGGCAGGAACTTCACCTGAAGAACTGATATCTTTGGTGGTAACATAACGGGTGGTTTTGTGTCCTTTCCAGGTAAGGAACAAAGCAAAAAAGACGAAAATGGCAATGATGTAATAAAGAATCGGTTGCAATACCACGTGGTCGCCCCATGCATTGAAAATAATGGATGTATTCCACAGATGTTTGAAAGTATCGATATAGCCGAGGTCAACCAAACCACTGTTAATCGGTTTCAGGATAAGACCGGGGAACGTACCGAGAACAAACATTAAGACAGACATGATAATCATGGGAACCAGCATGACTACCGGAGCCTCTTTTACATGTGCCCACTCTTTTTCTTCCTGTCCTAGGAAGAAACCAAAGAGGAACTTGTAACAGTATAGAAAGGCTGCTGTACTGGAGAAGAAAATCACGATAACCAACAGATAATGGTTACTGGTGATAAGGGCTTCGTAAAGCATCCATTTCCCGACGAATCCGCCCAAAGGGGGAATCCCGGCAAGGGCAATAATCGAAAACAGTGCAGCGAAAAATGTCCAGGGCATCTTACGGATAAGCCCGGTTACTTCGGTGAAATTCGTCGTTCCGGTCTGTTTTTCAACAGCTCCGGTAACCATAAATAAAGTACCTTTAAACAGTGCATGCATCACAGCAAGAAACAAGCCGGCCAACATACCAAGTTCGGTACCAATGGCAATACCAACAATGATATACCCCAATTGGGCTACGGAAGAATAGGCGAGAAGTTTTTTGGCATCGTCCTGTTTGATAGCCCAAAGGGTACCAAGAACAGCAGTAATACCACCAAGCCAGGCAATGACTTCACGAAACCAGAACCCCTGAGGAATCTGGTTAATCATGGTAACCAGCACAATGACCATTCCGTAAATACCCATTTTGGAAAGGGCGCCGGAAAAGACACTGGTATATGCCATAGGAGCGTTACTGTATGCATCGGGTGCCCAAACGTGCAACGGCATCAAGGCAGCTTTTACACCAAAAGCCATCAAAAACAGAATCGGAATCCAGATTTGCAAACTCAGGCTCATGTTGGGATAGAAGTTTATCATGCTGCCAATCATAAAAGAGCCGGCCACATGATGTACAATTACAATGGCCATCAGCATGGCATAAGCACCAATGGCGCTAAACACAAAATATTTAATACCAATACGCTGCGTTTCGTGCCCATTATAAACGGTCATCAGGTAAGACGACCAGGTCATAATTTCCCAAAAGACAAAGAAGGAAACCAGGTCGAGGCTAAGCAAGATGCCCATCATGGCCATGATGCTGAGGATAAAGTTGAAGTAGAAATATCCTTTGCGTTCTTTCCCTTTCATGTAGCCAATGGCATAAATGGCAGCCATGGAGCCAAGCCCCAGAACAATCAGTGAAAAGAGCCAGCTAAAGTGGTTAACGCCCCAGACAAGGGTAATCCCACCCAGAGTAAGTGTAACTTCTTTGCCGATTCCAACATTGGCAAAAAACAGATAAGCAGGTACCAACACAGAAAGTAGAAAGAAAATATCTTGTAGTACCTTACTTACTTTTCCTGCAAAGTAGGTTAAAACCGCACCTCCTAGAAAAATTAAAAATATTATATGTATCATTTCCATATTAAAATTATTTTAAAGATAAAAGACAAAAGGTCCAAGACAAAAATTAACAGATTCAATACTATTTTTCATTTTATCTTCTTTATCTTATTATTTTAATGACAAAACATTATGAATATATTGGCCTTTATCCATCAAACTGGCAGAAGCTTTGTGCAACATACCGGTAACCGCATCCGGATAAAATCCAATGAGGAGGATAATAGCACCTAAAACAAGCATAACAAACAGTGCGTTAAAAGTGGGTTTATGCGGCTTAGTATCTGCCTCTTTCTTAAAGAAATAGATACGGTTGACTACACGTAAATAATACACCAGTTCCACAACGCTTACCATAAGAACGAGAACCATAATCAAAATCATGTTGCTATCTGCAGCAGCCGTCAAAACCGACAGTTTACTCCAGAACCCGGCAAACGGCGGAAGACCGACAATAGCAAAAGCGCCAATGGCAAACAGCAGGGACGTAACAGGCAGGAATTTTGACATCCCGTTTACCTCCTTAATATTTTTCTCCGTGGAGTTATAAACAAGGTAACTTCCAGAGAAAAACAGCAAAGATTTAATAATGGCGTGGTTCAGCATCAGGAAGAGAGCAGCAAAAACACCCTCTTTGGTTCCAAAGCCAAAAGCCACCAGTACCAGCCCCATTTGACCAATACTGGAATAAGCCAGCATTCTTTTGAGTTTTTCCTGGCGAATAGCCGCTGTTTCAGCAATAATTAAAGTTATCATACCTATTATTATAAGGAAACTAAAGGAGCTGGAAAGGTCGAAAATGGTGTATGTATACCGGATAATAGCATAAACCGCAGCTTTTACAACAATGCCGGCAAAAGCAGCTCCTACCGGGCCGGGAGCCTCAGCATAAGCATCCGGTGCCCATCCGTTCAGTGGGAAAATCTCAGCTTCAATACCAAGTGCTGTGACAAAAAAGATATAAGACACTATTTTGAGCGTCGGATTCATTAGGTGAATCTTTCTGGCAATATCAGCCATATTCAACGTACCGAGTTGTGAGTAAATAATCATAATCGCCAGCAACAAAAAGGTGGAGGCGATGGAACCCATCATCACATATTTGAAAGAGGCCTCGGCACTATTGCGACCTTTATAAAAAGCAGTAAGGCCATAAGCAGAAATACTGGTAATTTCGATAAACACGAACATGTTGAAAATATCACCTGTTAGCACAATACCCACCGAACCGGTAATAAGCATCATAAGCATGAGGAAATATTTCAAAGCAGGTTCATATTCCACGTTTCTTTTGAAACGGTAGCTGTATATCCAAACCAAAAGACCCAGGAAAATCATGAGGGTAACCAAAAAGCCAGAGAACGCACTGAAAACAAGGTTAATACCAATTGGAGGCACCCATCCGGCAATAACTTCTACAATAGGTCCGTGAACCAAAACATGATTCAAAAGATTAATGGCCAGTATCAACAAATAGGTGAGTACCAGACCCGGTACAATTCTGACCAGTTCTTTCCATATCATCCCGAGCAACGGGATCAAAAACGCCGCCAAAAGGGGAATTGCTATAAATAATACGGGAGTTCCTACCATTTCAAATTCTTTATTTCGTCAATATTTAAAGTACCGTGATGTCTGTATAAGCGAATGACAAGTGCCAGTGCTACGGCAGTTACTCCAAAGCCAATAACAATGGCAGTGAGTACCAAAGCCTGCGGAATGGGGTCAACCATTTTGCTTACATCCTTGAAGTTTTTCAAGAAACCGGGCGAAAAAATCGGAGCTGTTCCCCCTTTGTAATAACCAATGGTTACAATCAGTAAATTAAGGCCGGAATCGATCACGGAAAGACTAATCACAATTTTTAATAGTGATTTTTTAACCATTGTACCGTAAAAACCAATCAACATCACGAGGATGGCGGTTCCGTAAACGGCATAGTCTAAATAATGAAATAATGTACTATCCATTGCTTTGCCCTTTTTCGTGTAAAACAGTATAAATAACACCGGTAAGTTCGGCTCCTACTTTGAAACCAACGGCAATATAAATGATGGGGATAATACCCCCGCTAAACAGATTGTTCAGTACGCCGGTAGGCAGGAAATTCTGAAGGAAAGTGCCTCCATGTAAAAATCCTAACAAACCAACACCGGCAAATGTAATACCAGCCAGAGATTCAACAACGGAAAGGGCCGTATGACTAACCGAATAGTTCTCGTATGACAACAACATCAGCAGGAAGCCGGTGGCAATAATAACACCGCCCTGAAAACCTCCTCCAGGTGAAAGGTGACCGTGAATGAAAACGTACGCACCCAGTAAAATAATAGCCGGAAACAGCAGTTTAGAACCGGAAGTAACAATGCTACTGGCAGAAAACAAAACCGACCGTTCTCCCACTTCATGTCTTTTCTTATACAATACGCTGCCCAAAACAGTAACAGCGAGAAAAAGCACTGTAACCTCGCCCAGCGTATCAAATCCTCTGAAGTTTACCACGATACTGGTTACCGCATTAGAAACTTTCAGCGTTTTAACCGTTTGTGCCAGATAAATGTCCTTTACAGGTTCCAATCCCTTAATGAAATGGGGCTGGCCGAAGCCAATATCAAAAAAGGTAGCGGCAGTATAATAACCCAATACCGCCAGCAATAATATGACTAGAACTTTTTTCATTTCACCGCGGATTTAAATTTTTCTTTCTTATCGCTTTCATCTTCCATACGTACAGTATTGCGGATGGTAATAACGAAAATAATCGTCGTTAATGCCACACCAATAGCCGCTTCTGTTAGTGCCACATCAGGTGCCTGAAGCAGGTAATACAAAATAGAAAGAATAAGGCTAATGATACCGGTAGCCATAACAGCATACAGCAAATCCTTCTGGATAATTGCATACACCGAGGCACCAATCATCAACAGAAACAGAATACATATTAAAATAAAATAAATCATACTTTGTCCTCCTTTTCTTTGGTGTGAGGAACAACTTCCTGATAAGCGTCCATATTTTCTTTGTCTTTACTTTTGATATACGGATAATGGCCTCTGCGGTATGTAGCCCGTGCCAGTGCATGAGAGCTGATAGGATTGGAATAAGCAATAAAGATTATGATAATCAGTGATTTCCAAATCCAAGTCGGCTCTAAAAATCCCACTCCGAGTACCAAACTCATTCCTCCAAGAGTTGTGGCTTTTGTCCCTGCCTGCAAACGGTTGAACACGTCGGGCATACGGAAAATTCCTAATCCTCCCAGAAACAGAAACGTGCTTCCAATAATAAGCAGTATTCCGCCGATAATTTCAGTAATACTCATAAGGCACCCTCCAAATATCTCGCGATGACGATAACACCGATAAAGCCGAGAACAGCATAAATCAAAGCAACATCAACATAAATAAAACGTTGAAATACGTATCCCAACAGCACCAGTGCCGCAACACCAATAGTTGTTAGCGTATCGAGCGCCACCGTACGGTCTGCAGCAGTAGGACCTTTCACAAACCGGATAGCCGATAAGATCATTCCCAAAGCCATAAGTATAAAGGCGTAATAAATTATATAAATCATATCTAGAATATTTTTAAGAGGATTTTCTCAAAAGGTTCGGCAATTATTTTAAATGCTTCTTCCGGATCAGTAGTTTCCACGTCTATCCAATGGATGTAAAAAGTATCTCCCACCACATCTACCGATAGTGTTCCCGGCGTTAGTGTAATGCTGTTTGCCAAAACCATTTTTGAATAATTGGTTGTCAGTTTGGTTTTGAATTTTACAATACCCGGATTGATAGGCAATGAGGGGGAAATAACCCGCCGTGCCACATCAAAATTAGCCACAATCAGTGCTTTTATAAAGACGAAAAAGTACCAAATCATCCAAAAAATCCGGTCCGGACGCAGAATAGAAAGGTCACAGCAGGTAAAAATACTGATGCTGGCCAGTGACAGTAACATGGACACGAAAGCCCCAACCACTACTTCCTGCCAAAAGAATGTGCTGGTAAACATAAGCCATACCAGCATCAGAAGAATCCAGTTGAGAATAAACCGTCCCAGTTTTTGATTAAATGTTAAACTTTGCATAAAGTTAAATTTTAAGGTTTTATCCTAAATCGTATTTTTTACCTTCAAAATATTTCATAAACTGAACCCGCTCGTATTCAGCAGGATTGGGGCTGTTTACCTGATTCATCTTACCCCTGAAATCATCCAGTTTTTCAAATTCATGTTTTTCCATCCAGGCTCTTACGTCTTCAAGCATATCGGAAATATATTCGATTCCGTTTTTGTAAAGAGAAGAAACTACCTGAACAGCATTGGCTCCGGCAAGAATCTCCTTGATAACAGAAGCCCCATCGTGTACCCCGGTAGATGCAATTAAATCACAACCCATGCGGCCAGATAAAATAGACATCCAACGCAGCGAAATAGCCAGATCAGAAGAACGGCTTAACACATGGGAAGGAACTATCTTGAAGTTTTCAATATCAAAATCAGGATGGAAAAACCGGTTAAACAAAACAACACCATCTACACCACTCTCTGAAACGCGTTTGACAAAAGAAGCCAGATCAGCGAAATAATAACTCAATTTTGCCGCCACGGGAACCGATACGGAATCTTTGATTTTTGCAAGAATTTTTAAATAGGTCTCTTCTATTTCTGAACAATTTTTATCAAAATCAGAAGGAAGAATAAACAGGTTGACCTCAATAGCGTCAACGCCGGCTTCTTCCAGTTTTTTGGCAAAGAAGCCCCATTCCCATGAACTCACGCAGTTAATACTGGCAATCACCGGAATATCCAATTCCTTTTTTGCCTCCTGAACCAGATTCAGATATTTTTTAATGTTGTCATCTTTGATTTTGTAATCGTAGTAATCCAGAAAACGAACATCCGGAAATTCCTGGTCTTTTTCCTTTTCAAGAATACTCCGGTATTCGTTATATATTTCTTCCTCAAAAATGGATTTTAAGACAACAGCACCGGCTCCACTGTTTTCAATTTTTTTCAGATTGGCAACCGAGGCCGTAAGGCTGGAACTTCCCACCACAACGGGTGATTTAAGTTTCAGTCCCAAATAACTGACAGACAAGTCCATAGCGTAAGATTTTGTGTTACTTTTTCTAATTAAGATGACGCAAAAATATAGAAAATGAGCCGACATAACCATTACCTTTTTATATAGTACTCTAATTTATTATTGATATAAATAGCGCCCTGATTGTTAACAAGTTAACAACATTTTTCACAACAGGAAATATTGACCGTTTTAACTGTTTAGGCTCAATTTGTTAGTTGATATTTTAAGGCTGCATTTATCCTTCAGAACAAACCGTAAATTCCGAATTTGTTAATATTTTGAATTGATATAAATTGTGTAAATGCATACCTCAATACACAAACAAAACAATGAAAACTAAAAACCGTAAGACATCATAATTCCTGAAACAGGAAAACAGAATATCAACACGAATTTTTTGTTAATTTTACAAAAAATACACGCATGAAAACAGATATTTCACATCGCTGGGCTACGCTGGCAGCCAATGGCGCCATCGCCATCATATTTGGTGTGCTCGCTATTTTTGTTCCCGGGCCTACGCTCATTACCATGGTTGTCTATTTCGGTGTTATTATATTGCTCCTTGGTATCGCCATGCTGGTGGGCGTAATATTAAATATTCGCAACGGTTTGGGCTTCGGTACCGACCTCGTGGAGGCCATTGTGCTGATTGTTATTGGTATCCTGCTCACTTTTTACACACAGCAGTCGTTAAAAGTTTTTGTCATTATCATCGGGAGTTGGGCAGTTATCATCGGGCTGTTGCAACTTTTCATAGCCTTTAAAGTGGCTCCTGGCCTAAACGGGAAAAACACCCTGCTCATCAACGGCGGACTTACTTTACTTTTTGGCATAGTTTTGTTTTTCAACCCCTTTCAGGCAGCCGTTTTTGTTTTAGTGCTGACAGGTATTCTCGCCATTGTAGTCGGTATTATTCTAATTATCATTGCCATGAAAATGAAGAGTTTTCTCCGGCAGCTGGAAGAATAGGTGACTATATCTAGAGTTGGCGGTCAGTGTAAGACACATTGTACAACTAAACACTATTTAACAAATAAAGAATGAATTTAAGCTATTTATATACACCGACTCAAACCATTGTCGACCCGCCGATTGATACTAAAGAACAAGTACTACCTTTAGAGAAATTATCTTGGGAAGACTTTGAGAAACTGTGTTTAGCAATTGTACAAACAGATTTTTCGATTAACGACTGCGAAATCTATGGTATAAAGGGACAGGCACAAGAAGGAATTGATATTTATGCTAGACAATCAAATGGAAAATATAGTTCATATCAATGTAAAAG
>WFNG01000164.1 GCA_015488735.1 Bacteroidales bacterium
ATTTCATCTTTTTGATAAACAATAAAATAATACGGTTTCCACCGGAAATGTTTTTGGTAAAAAGAAAAAAGGGAGGGATTGAACGAAAAGGGTGCCGGGAAAGGCAGAGAGGAGGTAAAATTGTTCCAAAGCGGAAGGGCGGAGAGGGATGAGATGGGAGATATGGGGGGCATGAGGGTTTTGATTATGGCATTTGAACAATGTTGTCATTTCGATTCGCCGGAGGCGGAGAGAAATCTCCTAAGCATCAGGTAGCGTCCCTCCAAAAAGGGGTTGCTGAAAGTGCAGATTTTTGCTGGGGAGATTTCTCGTCGCTCCTATCGTCGCTTCCCTCGAAATGACAAATAAAAACAAGACTGTCATTTCGAACCATGTGGGAAGCCTTTGTGCTCCGGCGGTGAGAAATCTCCTGAGAATCAGGGAGTACCCGCTGAAAAAAGCCGGGCTACAAGATTCTTTTCCGGGAGATTTCTCGTCGCTTCGCTTCCCTCGAAATGACAGAAAAAAAGAATGAGGAGTCTTTTTTAGCAAATTTCCTCCACCCAAAACATTAAAAATCGTAATACAAATTCCTCAGCGAGGTGCGGAGACTGATATAGAAATAATGGGTGTTTTCATTGGTAACATCGGAATGCAGGTTACGCCAGACCACACCCATGGTAAAATTCAGGTTGTAAGCAGGGTTGATCAAAAAGGAAGCACTCAGCTTTTGGTAAAGCAGCCGGGTCCTGATCCCCTGCCCTACATGGTTGCCAAATGCATGAACATATGTGTTGTAAGATTTGTATATGTCTCCCCCGTAATTTTTTCCCGGAGGGTCCAGCCCTTTGATGGAATAGAGGAATTCATAATTAAAAAAGAACCGTTTATAACTGTACCGAATGAAATTTACAGATTCCCAGAAATTAGCGCCAAAAGGATGGGCCAAAGGCTGGTTGTAATTGCCATAGTTAATCCGTTCGACAGCTTCTGAATAAGTATATGGTTTCACATAGTTATATTCTGTCTGAAAAAAGAGATTTTTCACACCAAACGGATCGAAAGTTTTAAAACCTAACTGAAAACCCTGTTTGTTAGCCCAAAAACCCTTTCCGCTTAACATATGATGAAGATTAAATTCATCAATGAGCAATTGTCCGTAAAAGACGTTGTGTTTTCCCGCAATGACGCTCAGGTTAAACCCCAGCAAAGCGTTGTCAGGCGAGCCCAGGCTAAATTCCACCGGACGCAAAAAAATAACCGGATTAAGGTATTGCCAGTCGAAACCCCGGTAATGGCCCAGTGTATCAGTGGCCTGCCAGACAACAGCATCGAAAAAGCTCAGGTTAACCCTTTTCGATATGGCCCAGCTAAGATAATGGACAGCAGAATATTTTCGTGCATAGCCAATTTCAGGAATATAATCATGGAGATCAAGGTACTGGTTATATAAAACCAGGTATTTCAGGTGCCAAAAACTGACTTCCATTTTAAAGTAAGCATTGGCAAAAGAATTGTCTGACAACAGCAGGGAACGGTAACCATCGCCGAGGAAATTTTTTCCCTGTCCCAGCTGAAACATAAAATGTTTTCCGGCAGCTACCGAAATATAGCCGGTAGCAGAATTAAAATCATAGCCACTGCCATTCAGATAAAAATGCTCTCCGCTGCTATTAATTAAAATCTGAAGCCTTCCCTGTCCCGGAACGATTTTATTTTTCCTGACATAATTGTCGATATAGTTAACAAAAGTAGCCTGGTTTTCATAAAAACGGGTATAAAAAGTTACCGCTTTGCCAATCCTTCCCTTAAACTCGAGGCCGCGTGTATTCACCCACACATTTTTATTTTCAACAAAATCACGTCCGACAGAAAAATTCATTAACGGGTTCACCACCAGCGAGAAATTTTTTCTGTAAAGGGTAATCACATTATCATTAAAAAACTTATCCCAGGCCTTTTGTTTCCATTTTTTACTATAGGTTTTATTCATTCGCAGGAGCGACTGAATGGAGTCGTAATTGACCGCTGCATTGATATCCTGAAAGTCATATGGACGAATGGAAGTATGAAATCGGATATTCTTACTGTATATTGCTTTTTGCAGCGAACGGTTATACTCCTGATTCAGAGGCAGAAATGCGTCTTGCGAAAATACCGTGAAGCTTATAAAAAACAATACGGCAAAAGAAAGAAAGAATCTTTTTTTTCTATTCATAATCCTTAATTTGGGGTAAACTTTTCATTCAAATAATTTAAGGTAAATATTCCCTGACCCCTGCTTAGCGCATAATAAAATTAAGCCTTCTTATCAAGTACCTGAAATACAGAATTGTTACTCACAAACTCAGGAACAATTTCTTTCATTTTCCGAACAACCTGAAGCTCGTCTTCTTCAATAATCAGCCCGGTTAGTTCATCAATAAACTTACTGACTTCTTTGTAAGTGAGACCTGAAACACGGGCACGCATAATTTTGGGATGCGGTGTCGCTAGCAGATTTTCACTCTGTGTAAGTAACTCCTCAAAAAGTTTTTCACCCGAACGCAAGCCCGTCTCCTTTATCTTTATATCAACCTCCGGTTTAAACCCATACAACTGTATCATTTTTACAGCCAGATCATAAATCTTCACCGGTTGCCCCATATCAAAAACGAAGATATCGTCTCCTTTTCCCATGGCTCCGGCTTCCAGCACCAGGCTGCATGCTTCCTGTATGGTCATAAAATAGCGGGTGATATCCTTGTGGGTGATGGTAACCGGCCCTCCATGCTCAATTTGTTTACGGAATAGCGGAACTACAGAACCGTTGGATCCCAATACATTACCAAATCTCGTAGTAACAAACCGCGTCTTCCCGTTTGCAAGACTTTGAATATAAATTTCAGCGATGCGTTTGGATGCCCCCATAATGTTGGTCGGATTTACCGCTTTATCCGTAGAGATCATAACAAACTTTTCCACTTCAAATTTTAACGCTAAATCTGCCATGATTTTTGTCCCAAAGACATTCACCATCAATGCTTCATAAGGATTTTCCTCCATCAAAGGGACATGCTTATAAGCTGCGGCATGAAAAATAATATCAGGTCTGTATGTATCCATAATACTGGTCATGCGCAACTTATCTTTTACGTTTGCTACAAGGAATTCAACAAGATGTGTATTATCATTCTGTCTATAGGAGTTGTTTAGCTCATACTGTAACGTATAAATAGCCGATTCTGCCTGGTCTATCAATACAAGCCGCTTAGGAGAGTGTGTTAAAACCTGCCGGGCCAGTTCACTCCCTATGGAACCGGCGGCACCGGTAATCATAATCACTTTGTTTTTTACCTCCCGGTAAACATTCTTACTATCAATCAGTATCGGCTCCCGTTGTAACAACTCTTCGATTTTAACCCTTTCCAGTTGATGGGCATTAAGCTGACCGTGAATCCATAAGTTAAGGGCTGGGACAACTTTCACCTGGATACCCAAATCAAGACAGGTTTCAATAATTTCTTTTTTTCTTTCCGGGAATAAAGAGGGAATAGAAATGATTAATTGCTTTACACTATGCCGCTTGATAAAAGAGGAGCGTAGAGCAACGAAGTAAGAGACAATGGGAACCCCTTCCAGCGTTTTATAAGCGAGGTAAGGATTGTCGTCAATAAAGGCAACCACTTTATAGTGATATTCCTTATCCTCATAAAGCGTATTTTTTGTAAGGGCACCGGCAGTACCGGCACCATAAATAACTACCCCGATTTCTTTTTTCAGAGGAACATGTATAATTCTGTTATAGATACTCTTCACAACAAACCGGCTCCCGATAAGGGAAACCAACAGCAACAAATACTGCAATGTCAGAATAGAATAAGAAGGCCAGTTTCCCTGAGAAGTTTCCACATGAGAAGAGATAACCGCTAAAACAAGAATAATGACAAAGCCCCATGTGATGGCTTTAAAAGCAGAAAAAGCGTCGGAGATACTGGTCTGTCTGACGATTCCCGAAAAGGTACGAAAAAAAAGGAAGGCTCCGATATAAATGAAGAAAACAAACCTCAGGTGCAAGAAAAACAACCCTGAATCAAGGTTACCCGGCACGAAGTTATTTTGTATCAAAACAGAAAGCCACAAAGTAAACGCCACCAGAAATACGTCAAATGCAAATATAAACCAGCGCGATATATACCGCTCTGAAAATGAATCTATGATTAATTGTACCATATGTTTTTTCTATTGAACCGGGACAATGTTTGACAACAAAGAAGTCAGGGTTTTATACTGTCTTGTTTTAAAAACTGAGAACCATTTGCACTTACAAACGTACGAATAATTTATAAACTTTACCCGAAATATTGAAAATGGGCTAAATAATATTTTGTCGTACTATGAAGTCCCGTCAGGGACAAAATATTTACAGACAAGATTTTACCATGTCTAGCCAGTCCCGTAAGGGACGGAATATTAAAGTAATGGCAAATACCTATACACAATTGTATATTCAATTTGTAAGCAATTTCTTCTGAAATAAACGGTGTTTCTGGTTAGGCTTTTTGGACATCTCCGGTAACGGTATCAATTAAAAATCAGGTTAAAATAAAAAGTAACTATTAGAAGTCCCCTAAAGTTAACCCGTTGTTTTTGAATAGTAAACACAGTAAATCAGCCAATAAATATCTTTCCAATAGTTTCACAAATATAGCTTAACTCTTCTTCATGCATATACGGAAAAACCGGAAGAGAGACATTTCCCCGCCAGGTTTTTTCAGTATTGGGATAATCGGACGCTTTAAGCTGGTATTTGTTTTTATAGTAGGTCATGCGATGCAGTGGCTTGTAATGGACTGAAGTCCCAATTCCTGCTTCTGCCATTTTCTCAATGAATTTATTCCTGTTCAAAGGGGCATTTTCTTTTAACACTACAGGAAACAGGTGCCAGGCATGATCCCGGAACGGAACATGGGTTACCGGAAGATCCATGAGATGTTTTAGAGGAGCTAAATGTTCATAATAATATTCGGCTACCCGTTGTCGTTCAGTGCGGAACTCCTCCGCTTTTTCCAATTGTGCCAACCCAATGGCAGCATTAACATCCGGCATATTGTATTTGTATCCGGCTTCCACCACATCGTATTCCCATGAAGGTTTGTCATCGGTAAACCGGTCCCACACATCTCTGTCAATACCATGCAGGCGCATTTTCTTCACCCGTTCGTAAATTTCATTATTTGAGGTTGTTAACATCCCGCCTTCGCCGGTTGTAATGGGCTTGTTGGCATAAAAGCTAAAGCAGGCAACCTCTCCCAGGGAGCCAACCATTTGGTTGTTCAGCCGGGCAGGGAAAGCATGGGCAGCATCTTCCAGTATCTTTATTCCGTATCTTTTACAGACATCAATAATTCCTTCCTCATCGCCTGTAAGCATTTGCGCAGCCTGTCCGCCATAATGCACAACAATCAGAAAACGGACATCCGGGTTCTTTTTTATGGCATCTTTCAGGATTTCAGGAGTAACGAGATTGGTTCCATATTCCGTATCCAAAAAAACAGGATTTGCCTGTAAATACCTGATAATCTCGGCAGAAGCCGTAAAGGTCATGGAGGGAACAAACACCCTGTCGCCGGGTTTTACGCCAAGGGCTTCCAGTCCGAGATGCAGGGCAGCCGTTCCCGAATTTACGGCACACGCAAATTTTGCCTTTGTTGCCTCTGCAAACTTTTCTTCAAAAGATGCAGCCTTTCCGGCGGTGGTAAGCCAGCCACTTTGCAGAACCTCCTCAATATATTTCTGCTCATTTCCTGAGGCAGACACCCTGGCAAAAGGAATTTTAAAGTTCTTTTTCAATCTGTATAAACTGATTTTATTGTTTTTAAAAGAATTTTTATGTCTCCCCAAAAAGTTCTGTTGTTTACATAATCAATGGACAACTTCAACTTTTGTGGCAAAATAACCTCTCTGTATGTTCTTTCCGGAAAATCGGCTTTAGCCAGCATTTTCTCTTCATGTAGAAACAGTATGGAAGCATTGTCTGTAATTCCGGGTTTTACCCTGTGCACAATTTCCCATTTTTCCGGATAAACCAATGTCCATTTTTTTACTTCGGGACGAGGCCCCACCAAAGACATATCCCCTTTCAGGACATTAAACAACTGTGGGAGTTCATCCAGTTTAGTATCCCGCAAAAACCTTCCCAATGGCGTTATCCGCGAAGTTTTCCCTGCATCAAAACCATGTTTTTCGGTTGCCAGACCGGGTTTCATCGTCCTGAATTTGTATAAAGAAAAAATCCGGCCTTCCCTGCCTGCCCTTTGCTGTACAAAAAAAGGATTATGTCTGTCAAAGAGAAGAATCAGCAAAGAGATAACCAGCAAAAACGGCAGCAACAAGCAGAGTCCGATACCTGCAACCATCATATCAAACAGTCGTTTACCCATTTCGCTTAGCTGTTATCGGGAGGGTGGAGCATTATCTTGACAAGCTCAATACTAAAACCGACAAAAGCTCCTACAAAAAGCATTTCAATAATAATCAAAGTGCTCTTTGGGGCACTTTTTTTCAGGGGCACCACCGGGGGTTGAATAACCGTCAGCACCGGGGTATGGTCCTGCACCTGGATTTTAGCCTTTTCCAGAAGCTGGGCCAGGCTTGTGTAGACACTGGCTGACAGGTTATATTCCTTTTGCAAGCGTTCTCTTTGAATATTTACAGATGCCAGTATCACATTGCTGTTACTATCGCTGTAATCGGCAAGGTTTTTTTGTGCCGCATAAAAATTCTGCTGTGCATCCTGAAATTGTGCTTTGATAAAATTCAAATCTTTTTGTGCCTTCCGCGTATTATAGTTCACCACATAGCGTTTAAGGCAATTAACCACAGAGTCGGCGAGAAGAGCAGACACCATCGGATCTTGTGCCTCCACATTCACACTGAAAATCTTACTTTTTCGTTTCAGCAACTTGTTTCCCTGCTGCTGGATTTCGACCTGTATCATCTCCCTCAGTGTCTTAAGTAAGTTGGTTTGTTCTTTGGAGAGTTTGATAATCCCTTTTTTAAAAGACTTTACTTCCTTGTTATGTTTTTTCTCTCCTAAGATTTTTCTGATAAGGTATCCCGGCAAACCAGCCGGCGAAGGGCGGGAATATTTTCTAAGATATTCCGAAACCGTCATCGTTTTATGGTTTCTGGAGTCGGTAATCTTTTGTTGCATCACATCCAGCAAAAAAGGAGTACTTTTCACCACATCAGGATACAGATCGGAGGTGAGCGCATCGTTGGAGGATGAACCACCCACGTTGAGCCCGAGCAGGCTGCCGATATTCATCCCCGACATAGATCCCAGTTGTCCGAGCAGTCCGGAATTTCCGCTTCTGTTATTTGATTCGGCAAGCAGGAGGACTTTTGTATCATATTTTCGGGGAGTGAGGATAACCACAAAAACAGCAAGGACAAAAGCAACTACCAGCGCATAATAAATAGTCTTACGGCCCCGGTATATTTGTTTCAGGATGGTTTTAATATCCATTCCTGCATCTTTTGTTGTGTTAGAATTCTCTTTCATGCCTGTTGATTCCGTTTCTCAGTTTATGGTTTTATGGTTTTAGCAATGGTAATGACCATCAAAGTCAGTGATGCCAGAGCCGTGCTAAGCCCGATGGCTGTTGCCGCTGATAAACGGACTGATTTTTTGGGTTTTAACGGGACTATAATTTCAGCTCCCGGTTCCATATTCGGATAACTTTTTATACCAAGAAAGCTCGAAGTCTTCTTCACCGAACCGTTGGCATAAATCACATAAATGTTTCTTCTGATGGCATCTTTGGTAAAGCCTCCGGCATTTGAAATATATTGCCGCAGGGTCCAGCCTTCCACATAAGGAATCACGTTGGGCCTGTAGACAGCGCCCCGTACTTCTACGGTTTGTGATCTGCGGAGGATACGGACAGAATCGCCCGGACGTAAAATCAGATCGGCAGGGGAACCGGGATGTCGGAGTATCTTTGCCAGATCAAGGCCAATCACATTATATTTTGAGTTCAGGTTGATGATCTTATTTTTACTGGCATTGTTTGCGTTGTTAATTGTTTCCAGGGCTTTCTGATGGAGTAACTGAAAAGTTCGTTTCCGGATCAGGCTGGCTCCTTTTACAAATGCCTGGGGCGTCAGGTTTCCGGCCTGTTTAATCAAATCGGAAACGCGTTCATTTCTGGTTTGAATGGCATATTTTCCGGGAAAATTAACCTGTCCGCTAATGGAAATCATGAGCTGGGGGGAATAGGTGGCTGCTTTTCTCACAAAAACATGATCAAAGGGCGAGAGTTTAAAATTTTTAGCCGCATCTGACAACCGTAAGTCCTTTCCTATATTAAAGCGAAAAGTCCGGGCCAGCCGGTTGGTTTGCTGTTTTCCGGAAACGGTATCCACCACCCTGCGGGCAATGTCGATATGGGCCATAGAAGACGATTGTAGCATACCCCCTGCCTGTATGATCAGGTCGCCGAGGCGTATATTCTGGGTATAAGGATACAAACCCGGCTTGGCCACCTGGCCATCTATTTGCAGATATGATTTTTCATGGATATCAAATACGGAAGGAATGTGGACAGAATCTTCCCTGTGGAGCATAAAAACGCTGTCAGATTTCAAGAGGCGGGCCAGGTTCAGGGAAACCGTTTTCCGTATCATGTCTTTTTTTAACCGGTAAACGGTGATCCGTTTCCGGTAAGCATCCTGCCGCAGGCCGTCGGCATTTTTTATCAGTTGCCGCAGGGTCATGTTACTGTCCAGGGCAAACTCTCCCGGGCGCATAACCGCTCCTGTGATCTGCACCCGGTTTTCGAAACGGCTCAAGACGGAATCCACCTCTACCACATCTCCGTTTTTCAGTTTGGTGGTATCCTCCTGTGAGGCGTTTACCACCAGTATTTTCTTTTCAGTAGCGGTATTCCTGAATATTTTTATCTGGCCGGTATAAGCTTTACCGGTAAACCCTCCGGCAAAATGGGTAAGGTCTTTCAACGTTTCATTGGGTTTCATATCGAAATACATGTCGCTGCGTTTCACCTGCCCTTTGATCTCAACCCGGTCGGTATAAGGAGAGACAAACACAATATCCTGGTCCTGAAGCC
>WFNG01000165.1 GCA_015488735.1 Bacteroidales bacterium
ATGAATTCACGAATAAATTGTTATATAGAAAAATATAATTCGTGAATTTGTGGCTGATACTATTTCTGGTTTGGGGAGCCAATCTTCATTTGAAGCTTATAACCTGAATTCGAGATAAGACTTACATACGGAAAGCCTGCAAAATGTGAGATTTGGAGTAAGAAACATGAAGTAATAGCGGGCTATTTCAAAGGTTTTTTACTTCAAAGATTGCGTTTTGCAGGCTTTTCTATTAATAGATTATGATAATTTTTCCCTATACTTCCTCAAATTTCCTTGAATTATCCCGATAGTACTTCGGCAATTTGAGTCGTCTATGGAAAAATTATCTATAACCGTAAGCAAGTCTTATCTCGAACTCAGGTTCATAGTACAATCCGTTGGAAATCCAGCTTTTCGGGGCTAAAGTTTACAAGGAGTGCCAGTTTATTTTCGGAAACCTTCAAATAGTTCAAGGCTTGGGCTATATATTTATCGGCCATTTCGGATGTGGACTTTACTTCGAGAATTATTTTGCCATAGACTACAAAATCTGCATAGAATTTATGAGGCAAGGTAATATCCTTGTAAATGACCTTGTACTCTTTTTCCCGTTCAAACGGAATGTTGGCTTTCCGAAATTCATACTCCAGCGCATCTTTATAAACAATTTCAAGAAATCCGTTGCCAAGGTAATTATAGACTTCGTAGCATTTGCCAATGATGTTATAGCTCTCTTCCCTGTAAATAATTTTGTCCATGATTTTAGATTTTAATTGGTTTTCTTCTCTGTTGAATTTAATGTAAGTAGTTACTGACCACTACATTGCTAAATTACAACTTTTATTCGTATATTCCTGGCTGCTGTCATTCGTGTATTCGTGGCCACTTCTGTTTATGCTCTGTAACCAGTTTTATTCGTGCATTCGTGGCTTCTTCTGTTTGTCCTTTGTGGCCGGTTTTGTTCGAGGCTTACAAACCATTCAAAATTCACTGTTTTTTCCCGGCGGTAAACAGGAAAAGAATAAATTTGCTGTTTCATTCTGAAATATGGATATCAACAGGGAAGAAATTACAGGAATTATTCTTGCCGGGGGCAGGAGCAGCCGAATGGGGAAAGACAAAGGGCTATGCTCGTTCAGAGACAAGCCGTTGGTATCGTATGCCATTGAGATTTTGAGACCGCTTTGTGGCAAACTTATGATTTCGGCCAATCACTTTCCTGAAAAATATGCTGAATTCAGGTTGCCTGTCGTTGCTGATGAAGTGAAAGAGATTGGTCCAATGGGTGGTATTTACACCTGCCTGAAAAAGTCAAAAACGCAGTACAATCTCATCCTTTCGTGCGATACACCTTTTGTAAATACAGATGTTTTCCGCCTGTTACTGCATGAAGTGGAGAACTTTCAGGTGGTTTGCCCGGCACACGAAACTTTTCTGTTGGAGCCGTTGAATGCCTATTACAACACCAATGTTTTGGGGGATATGGAAGAGGCTATCCGTAAAAAAGAATACAAAATGATGCAGTTTTTTAAACGCATCCGGTTTAAATCGGTGAATATTGATAACAGGCTGCCTTTTTTCAACGATTATCTCTTCCTGAATCTCAACACCCCTGAGGACATGAAAAAAGCAGAGGAGAAAAACTTGTGAGCAGGACGGCAAAACAACAGGATGACCTTTGGATGCGGGCAGCTGTGGTAGGCGGACTGTGGGCTTCCATCGAAATCATCGTGGGAAGCTTTCTGCACAACACGCGGATACCTTTTGCCGGCTCCGTTCTGGCCTTTACCGGAACTATCTTGCTTATTGGCTTTTACCAGATATGGCCTTACAAAGGGCTGATTATCCGCGCCGGGCTGATAACAGCCATTATGAAATCGGTTTCGCCGAGTGCCATAATCCTCGGCCCTATGACGGGCATCATGCTGGAGGCAATTCTTATTGAAGGCATTATTCGCCTGTTTGGCAATAACCTTTTTGCTTATATGACAGGAGGCATTCTCAGCCTCTCCAGTGCCCTGTTTCACAAAATTATCAGCCTCATCATTTATTACGGTTTTAACCTTGTGAAGATTTACGTTAACGTCATCAATTTCGGATTAAAACAACTGCATCTCGGAAAGGCAACAGATTTGCAGATTTTGTGGTTTCTACTTTCATTTTATGTTGTTTTCGGCATGTTGGCGGGTTGGCTGGGTCATGTTATCGGGCGGAAATCTCTCAAACTTCAGACATCACAACGGCAGGATATCGGGGCGGTAAAAAAAGATGCCGGAAAAGATTTTTTCGTGTTGGATAAAAACCAAAAAACTTCGTTACTGTTGTTGTGGCTCCATGTGATCGTATTGCCGTTGGGACTATTTCTCGTCAATATGCATTACCGCCTGCCCGGATTGGTTTTCATGGGCGTTTATGTTTTGGCATTCGGATATGTTTATCGTCGTGCGTTACGGCGGTTACGGAAGCCTGTTTTCTGGTCGCAGCTGGTTATTATCGTACTGCTTTCGGCACTGTTTTGGAATTTTGGCAAACCTGACCATCAATGGTTTAGCACAGAAGGTTTTTTGATTGGCCTGGAAATGTTATTGCGGGCACTGTTTATTGTGGTAGGATTTTCGGCACTCAGCGTAGAACTGCTCAACGAGCATGTACGTAGTTTCCTTTTCCGCATTGGTTTTGGCCGGTTTTATAAAGGCATCGGACTGGCTTTCGGCTCATTGCCGGTGATGATAGGACTTTTACCTTCTTCTAAGGAAATTCTCCACTCGCCTGTGAAATCACTTCTTAAGCCGCTGGTAATGGCAAACCAGTGGCTGGAAATTTTCAGAAAAGAAGGCTAAAAGCGTTCTGATTTTGCCGTTTAAAAAAAGAACTACTAAAATCCTGAAGCTGGTTCCTGAAGCTGGTCGGGATTTGTAATCCCGACCTTGTCGAGCTATAGGGATTTTAAATCCCCACTCCTTTTACATTCGGATTGTTCCATTGGAATGCCTACATCACAAATCCGAATAAGTATTGTTTCTTATAAACCGAAAATAATCTTTTAAAACCTGTGCATTTTCTTCCTCTCTCGTAAAGATTTCGAGCAAAGCGGGACGCTTGTCTTCGGCATAAAATTCCGGAATACGGGATAGCAATTCAGTTTCATCTTCTGCCTTGAAATAGCAGATATCAAAAGCTTTGGCTATCATTTCCGCTTTCCAGCGATGCGAGGCAGCAAAAAACTTTTCACGTTGTGCGCTGGCATCCGGGCCGGGAATAAACCGGAAAATATCGCCTCCGCCGTTATTTATGACAATAATTTTCAGATTAGGTGTCAGGTTATGGTTCATCAGGGCATTGGAATCGTAGAAAAATCCAAGATCGCCTGTAATGATGGTGTTTATTTTTTCCGGACAGGCAAAAGCAGCTCCGGCAGCAGTGGAAACCTGCCCGTCGATGCCACTGACCCCACGGTTGGAATAATAATGAAATTTCGGCAAGCTGCCGAACAGCTGGGCATAACGTACCGGCGTACTGTTGCCCAAATGCAAAAAGGTGTGTTCTGGAATCTCACGAAACAAAATCTCATACACTTTCAAATCACACCAACCGGTACCGGATAAAAAGGCGGTTCCCCTTTTTAAAACCTGTGCTTTATGTCGTTGCCAGAAGTTTCTGTAATTACTTTTGATTTCAATAAGGCGCTCTTTTTCTCCTGTAAGAAATTCTGCCACATCGGCCGGGATGACACCGCTCAGGCAAAAATATGTATCCCGTTTTTCACCGGAAGACGAAATGTGCCAGTGGTTTTTGGCCGGATACTTTCGCAGAAGTTTTTTGATTTTCTTGGAAACGATGGACGTCCCAAAAGTAATGAGCAAATCCGGTTGAACCTCAGCCAGCACTGCTTCCGGGATTACCGTGATGAGGTTGTCGATTTCG
>WFNG01000166.1 GCA_015488735.1 Bacteroidales bacterium
CCGTTTTCACGAATACTTTTCAGCTATTATTTTTTCGGATAATTGATAATATCCCTAATGTCGTTGTATAACGGTTTAAGTTTTCGGTACATTCTGCGGTAAACACGGTTAAAAAGCTGGTCATAAATGCGTACGTTTTCGGGGATAGGTTCGTAAACCTCACCAATGTGGCACATATTTTTTATGGCTGTATTAAAATCGGGATAAACTTTTAGTCCCACGGCTGCGATAATAGCGGCACCCAGTGCGGAAGTTTCAAAAGTATGTGGTTTTTCCACTTTCATGTTAAAAATATCGGCAGTAAGCTGCAACGCGTTTTTGCTTTGCGAACCGCCTCCCGAAACACGGATTTTCTCAATCTTCACACCTGTTTTTTTCTCTGTCCGGATGGCACCATCTTTCAGCGCGTACGCAATACCTTCGAGGATAGAACGGTACAAATGCGCACGGGTATGTACATCGCCAAATCCAATGACAGCACCCTTGGCCTCAATACCCGGCAATTTCACACCCGGCGACCAGTACGGTTGCAATGTCAGGCCCATGGAACCCGGAGGAATATCCGTAATCATCTCATCGAACAGCGTTTCAGGTTCGATATCCAGTTCTTTGGCGCGTTCAACCTCACGGTATCCGAATTCATTTTTAAACCATTTTATCATCCAAAACCCACGGTAAATCATAACTTCGGTATTGAAATAATGCGGGATAGCACTGGGATAAGCCGGAAACATACGAACCACTTCAAGGTAATGGTCGTTAACTGTTTGAATAGTGGCTGTAGTCCCATAACTAAGACAGGCAACCTCCGGTGAGCTTGCCCCTGAGCCCAGCACCTCACAGGCCTTGTCAGAAGCTGCCGCTATAATAGGAAGTCCGGCAGGAATACCTGTTTGTGCTGCCGCCTCCGGTGTTACTTCTCCAATTTTATCGGCCGGATAAACCAGTTGGGCCAGCTTGTCTTTTTCTATGGGAAACATTTTGGCATTGATTTCCCTGGGTTTGGAATAGCGGTGTTTTTTATAATCAAAAGGAAGAAACCCGACCATATTACCGGTAGATTCAACAAATTTTCCGGATAGCCTGTGTGTCAGAAATCCTGAAAGCAGAAGAAATTTATCCGTTTTCGCCCAAATATCAGGTTGGTTTTGCCTAATCCAGTTGGCTTCGCTTTCCCTGATAGCAAAAGTTACAGATTCATAAACACCGGCCAATTTTAAAGCAGCACCGGTAATACCTTTCGGCCAGTTTTCCACGTTGGCTTTACGCTGGTCGAGCCAGATAACAGCCGGGCGCAACGGCTTTCCGGTTTTGTCGATATTTACAAGTGTGCCCCGCTGTGTGGTAACAGCCATCCCTTTGATTTGCGCTGCCGGGATACTGCTGTTCTTAAACAGCAAGTGCGTTGTTTTGCAAAGTACCTCCCAAAAATATTCCGGCTCCTGCTCGGCATAACCGGGTTGTGTGGAATAAAAAGCTTCGATGGGAGTCTTCTCAATCTCACAAATATTTCCCATGGCATCTATAAATGATGCCCGAATGGACTGTGTTCCCACATCTATGATGAGAAAATACATTTTCTCCGTTTCCATTTTAACACCAGCCATAATTTACAGTTTGTTAACTAATTAGCGAAGTCCCAACATATTACCCGGATTCATAATTCCTTTCGGATCCAAATGATCTTTCACAGCCTGAAAAAGGCCCATGGCAGTTTTTCCCATTTCACCCTCCATCCAGGGGGCCAAAGCCCTGCCTATGCCATGATGATGTGAAAGAGACCCCCCGTTGTTATGGATAGCATCAATCAAACCATGGTGATATTCGAGATAATCCGCCTTTTCACCTCCCTGTTTCATGGGACTGAGAAAAGTAAAATAGAGATTTGCTCCATTTTCGTAAACGTGCGAAATATGTGCCATAACATGGGTATTTCTTCTGCTTTCAAGATAATTTCTTACCTCCGACCACAAATTTAGCAAATTATCCCAACTGACAGAAGTTTCCACCGTATCCGTCATAACGCCGATATCCATAAGCGGATCACGCAAATAAGCACTCTCATAACGCTGTTCAAGCCATTCTTTTACCGGTTTTCTGCCGGAATAAAAGGCACCTGATTTCCGGGCAATCTTTTTTATTTTTTTCTTCATCAGATGCGTATATTCTTTGTCGCCTTCTATGCTGACAAACATAAGACATCTCTCTCCCGGGCGATATCCTCTCATTTTCAAAAACTTATCGGAAAATGAGTTATCAAACCCTTTAATTTTAAAAGCTGTGGCGGTTTCCACAGGATCCGAAAGGCGGAAAAGATGCGGGAAGCCAAACCCGGCCTGCATGATTTTGCGCATGCTTTGGGTAGCTGATTGGAAATCCCTAAAAACGAAGGAGGCAAAGGCACTGTTTTCAGGCCGGTACTTCCTTATTTTCAACGTAACAGAAGTAATCACACCCAGCGTTCCTTCCGAGCCGATAAATATTTTGTTCAGGTCCCATGCTTCGGCAGTGGCCGGGAAATCTTTGGTCTCTATAATACCAACCGGCGTAACTATGCGCAAAGCGAGAACCAAATCATCGATTTTACCGTAACCTGTGGATGCTTGTCCGGCACCACGGGCAGCCACCCAGCCTCCCACGGTAGAATATTCAAAAGATTGCGGAAAATGGCCGCAAGTATAGCCCTTGTCGTTCAATGCCTTTTCTAACACAGGGCCAAAAACACCCGGCTCTACCTGCACACTGGTATCGGATTCATTTATTTTTATGATTTTGTTCAGGTACTTTGTCAGGTCAAGGCTGATACCACCACGGGGTGTTTCTACACCGCGCGTAACCGACGAAAGTGCGCCAACCGGTGTTACAGCAATGTTTTCCTGCTGACAAATATCCAATATCTTTACAATCTCATCTTCGTTGCGCGGAGTTATCACTAAATCAGGCGGATGTGCTATTTCTCCCTTTCGTAAATCCAGCAGTTCACCGTAAAATTTCCCAAAGGCATGAGAAGCCCGTGAAAAGTCATCGTCCCTGACATTTTCTTTGCCGGAAATATCTCTCAGCTGCTGCTGAATTTCTGAAGAAATTGTCGGTTTCTGTGCCAAATTTACCAGCTCATCGCCATACAAAATGCGCTTTTGAAAGTCTTGATCGGTGTATTGGAATTCCTCTCTAACCAACTCAACAACACCTTTTTCGAGTTTCTCTTCGCGCTTGTCTCCCCATTTAAAAATGGACCGATAAGTTTTATCCATGGTTTTGTTTTTTATCTGTCTTTCTTATGCATCAGGCAACCGGAATCTTTTCATCACATGCCGTATTTCCGATTTGCGTTTTTGTTCATCCCAATTTAAATAAGCACCAGCCACCGATGCAATTTTTTCAACAACCGCTTTCCCGGGATTTCCCAATGTTCCGATACCGGTTCGCCGAAAAAGGATATCGGACAGAGACAAAGCCAGTTCATTTTCCAAAGCATAAGTAACCTCCGCCAATATCTCGCCATCCTCATTTAAAACTTCCGCTAATTTAGCATTTTTACGGGCAAGTTGAAGAACAGCCCGGCATTCGGTTCCGTAATTTTTGCCCAGATAGTCAACAGTAGCCCTGGAAAAGTCAGGATATTCAACTTTAAGTTTATCAAGAAATGTTTCCATATTGTTAATAGCACATCCGGAAAGTGACCGGTTGTGACTAATTTCTTTCGGAAATTTCTCAGCAAACTTCTTCTGTAACCGTTTCATAACGTCCACAGCCAATTGCCGGCTGGTGGTATATTTTCCGCCTTCTACCGTAAAAAGCCCATCCAAACCCTCATCGACATTATCAAAAATTTCATATTTCCGGGAAGATTCATAGGAATTTTCTGTATCGGTATCTGCCAGGGGGCGCAGACCTCCATAACAAAACAGGACATCCTCATATTTTAAATGAGCCCCGGTAAAATTTTCGTTTACATCTTCGAGCAACCCCATGATACTTGTTTTGGATACTTTGTAATCGTCGGGATTCCCAAAATACGCCTTGTCCGTAGTACCGATAAGACTGTGGCCGCGCCAGGGCATCACCATGATGTGCCTTTCTTTTTTCGTCATCACCGTAACGGCATGGTTTTCACAAATTTTCCGGGTAACGATATGAATACCTTCAGAACGTTGGATATTGTGTTTTGTGTTGCCGGTGGTGGCCGATTTTATGACAATGTCTGCCCAGGGACCGGCACAATTTACCGTTACAGGAGCAGTAAAACGC
>WFNG01000167.1 GCA_015488735.1 Bacteroidales bacterium
ACCTTGTTGATTCTGTTTAATGCTTCGGTTACTCCTGAGGTATTGTAACCCAATGCATATTCTGTCATGTCTTCAAACGGAGATAGTACCTGATCAAGCCGTTGATAAGGATTTATTTTGGATTTTGTAATGGTTTGTGCAAATCCTGGCGCTATCAATACCAATGCCATCAATAATAATACTAATTTTTTCATTGCTTTTATTTTTTGTTATAAATTTGAAGCAAAGATGAAAACTGATTCTAAAGAAAATTTAAAGATATGCGAAAACCATCATGATTTGAGAATAAAAGATCTTTTTACCTTATTTTTTGTGCATTATGGTTTGTTTTAATCCAAATGTTTCACCAGTGCGCCCCATTTTTTATCCACCTTAAAATTGTGTTTCAGAAAGTAATTTCCCAGCAGGTAATGGGCTTTTATAATGGCCACATCTTTGGCTGCCATCCGGGTAAAGAAATCGTTAATCATTGCAGAACCAATACCTTTACCCTGCAGCGGGCTGGTTACAGCAGTACCATCCAGCCTGACAATATTATTTTCCAGTGTGCGGTAACTAATTCCACCAATCACCCGTCCGTATTTGTCGGTTACCACAAAATATTTATCCATTTGTGAAACGGTTTTGGGATAGTTTTCTTCATAAAAAAGCTGGTATAGCTTACCTACTTCTGCAGCATCGCGGGGTTCGCGCATGGTGTATGTTAAGCCACTTTTATCTTTTATCAGTGTCTGTACTATAATTTGTTCTTTATTTTTGTCAACCACTTTTACAAAATCCATTTCCTGATAATGTTTCATTTTTGGAAATACCATTTTGCTAAATATACGGCGGTCGGTGGGATCTTCCAATGTAGCTTGTAAATTGGAAAGTTCCATAAGCTGAATTGTTTCCGTGTTTGGCTTTTCCTCCATTTTCTCCAACAACATCCCAAAAGCATTTTGTACGGCTCTTGCCGAATGATTAAAATAGGTATGCCGGTAAAAATAAAACCTGTCTATTTCACCAAGTTTAAAAATATTAAACAAATCGAAAATTTCATATACGGTTTGTTCCCTTGCCTCTTTGGTAGCATCCGGATTAAGTTTTATCCAGTGTTCATAATTTGAAATACCACTGTGGATTTTCAGTGAATAATAATGGTTATTTTTTTGTTCTTTGATAAACTCATCTATGGAATCTTCCAGGCGAAGTGATTTTAGATAATTATCGGGGGTGTTTTTCAAAAATGTGCGCCACTCTTCAAGCAATTCAAAAGTCTCTTTTTTCCCCAGGCTTTCTATCATGGCTTTGTATATCCAGTTAAATTTCAAATGTGTACCGCCCCATGGATAAAGAGCAACCGTTTTCTGGTAAAAATTTTTAATCATGGGCATGAGCAGGCTTTGAATGTTAGCGTATGGCTCATAGCCTGTAAGCGAAATAATTACCGCACTTTCCTTAAAATCAAGTTCGGGGACCATAATATTTTTTGGAGAAATTGCCCCCGGAATAATTTTTCGCCGGCTAATTTTCCAGGCTCTGAAAATTACCGCAAAAGACTTGATAAAAAGCTGATGCCAGGCATAAGGCTGCGTATTTCCTGCCCACTGATGTATTTCGGACATTTGTCTTATTTTTTCCCAGACCCGCAATCCACCAAGGTATTGACTTGAGCGAACACCATGTTCCGTATTGCTGATTCCCAGCGAAGACAACACCGGCAAATCAAACGGATAATCGGATAAGTAAGCATTCCAGTACAAATCGGAAACACTGCTTTTGGGTATTTCATTACGCGTAACCACCAAATGCAAATCATAATGTTTGTTGTTAATAGTGTTTACCGTGAGCCGGTAATGACGAAAGTTGGAAAAGGATTGCAGTTTTGTTATCCAGAGACCTTCGGGGATAATTTTATCCACTGTAAAAGTGAGCTGTCCGAAAATCAAATGGATAGACTCTTCAAGAAAAACAGTGTCGGTGATAATTTCCTGTAGTCTGCGTTTTTGGTTGGCCGGAATACCATATTCAAATACAATTATATTATCCCAGAAATTGCCGGGAAGATTTTTACGTAATGTTTGCATTTCCTCATCGAAAACGAGATAAAGTTCGTGGAAATATTTTTTTGCCAGCTGCGAAAGGTGCCTGTCCTTTTTGTGTAAAGCCCATGCGGCAAACTCGGCACGAATAGATTTATAATAATAGGGATGTTGCTTTCCAAAATTAAAAAGCAATTCCAGAATATCTTCAAACTGCTTTTGGGTGGTTCCTTTTGCAGGCCAATCCATGGTTTCGCGATAAGCAAATAGCCGTTTCCGGAAAGAAGCCAGTTGATGTTTCCCCAAACTACTTTCAGCAATAGATTCGATGGTTTTGGTATCCAGAAAAGTTTTTCCCGATTGAACAAAAACCGGAAGAACTTCCTGATAATCTGTATTGGGGTCATAAATCAGCAGGCATTGATAAGCCAGCGCACGAACCCTGTGTTCCTTGTGACAAGCCAGCGCTTCCAGCCTTCTGCGGATAACCAAAGCCAACCGCCTTTGCGATTCAGCCAATTGCTCGCCCAGAAGTTTAATGGATTGATACTGTTTTTCTCCTTCTGTAAAAAGGGCATCGGTTATTAAATCATTGATAAAAACGATTAAACTATTGGTAATTGTGGAGATGGAAGTAATTTTTCGTTTTTCAAAGGTAGTGTTAATACATGATGGGTAACATATCTGAGCGGAATATTCTTTCAATGGCAAATCCCATCCCTCCTTTACGGGGCTGAAATTTATAAACTGTGCATTTCCCATCCAAAGCAGGGGCTGTAATGCCAGCCGTCCAAGGTTAAGTTGTTTATGCTTAATCTTATATGAAAAATCACCGATTATACAGCGTGATTCCGAAACAGGTTTAAAATAGAGTTTTTTACCACTTGGTTTAATGAAAAAATAATTGTTTTTGTAATAAATGTCATCTTCGAGAATACCCAAATCACGGTAAAACCACCGGGGTATTCTAACTTCCAGGCCATTAACAAAAAAGGATATTTTATCCGATTGGTAAAGCTTTTTTATGGTTTCAGAAAAATTTTTCTCAATATTTTTCCGGTTAAAAGAACCTTTTGGGGTCAGTTCTTTTTTCTCTTCCGAAAAGTTTCTGGTAAGAACAGAGAAGTTTACAACCCGTTCGTAAGGTGCCACATCGTTGTTGGCCGTTTGAACAATTTGATGAAAATATGTACGCAGGTTGTCCACATTTGATTGTGATTTTACCACGGTATCCCCTCTGTCGGGCTCAATCAGCAAAACATTGAAAGGGCGTGCGTCGCCAACCAGAAAGGCATGTTTGATGCCTGGTACACCATTAAATTTCTGCTCAATGGTGCGTGGCGCAATGGTTTGTCCTTTGTTGTTTTTATAAATGTCTTTTACGCGATCCACAATTTCGTGATGGCCATCGGCAGAAATGGTGAAAATATCGCCGGTCGGCAACCAGTAATTCTCTTCCGGATTATTGAAAGGATACGGAATACTGCCCCCGGGAGGTGCATCTTCCAGATATCGGGCAATATAATGTCCGCTGATTTCCAGTTCTCCATTTTTTCTTAATCTGGTATATACGCCCGGCAGGGCTATTCCGGTCGAATTATCCACATATTCGCCCGGAGGGGTCATAGTGATACCTCCGGTGGCTTCTGTCATGCCAAAACCGCTGCAGAGATCTACACCATTGGACTGGAAAAAGCGAAAAACTTTGACACTCAGATATCCCGCCGCCGACAAGCCCCATCGCAGGTTGCCCCCAATAACTTTTTTCCGAATGATCTCCTGTCTCAATTCATCGCTGGCAATATCGCTCAGCTGCTCCATGGCCTTTTCATAAAGTTGTATCCAGCGAATAGGAACACTGATAAAACCGGTTGGGTTCAATTCGGGAAATAATTTTAGTAAGGTATCCGATGAGGTATTTCCTACAAAAACATAGGTGCCATGCCAATAAATGGATCCCATAAGTTCCAGAAAACGGCCAAAGGTATGAAACAGGGGCAGAAAGCAAAGCATGGTTTCATCGCCGGTTTCGGGCAGTGCTGCATGGCGTGCAAAACGCTTGGCAATAAGGTTATAATAGGAAAATGAAACCCCTTTTGGGATACCGGTGCTACCCGAAGTAAACATGGTGGTGGCTACTTTGTTTAGTTTGTGTTTTGGACGTTTGTGTAAAATAGCATCCACCTCCTTGTAGTTTAATTCTTTTGCCTTTTTTTGAAGTTTCTCTGTTCCCTCTTCTTCGATTGGTTGGGTGACAAGAATTCTGAAATCCAAATGAAAAAGGGCTTTTATCCGTTTTAAGTGGTTAACCCTGTCGCGGGTATCAGTTACAACAATATTAATATCCAGAGGCTTTAGAATATTTGCTAAAATCTCTTCCGAAAAGTGAATGTTGAGCGGGGTGTCGTAAATGCCATACATTAAACAAGACAAATCGACGGTGGCGCTGTTCACCGAGTTTGCAGAAAAAATTGCCACCCGCGGTTCTTTTTCCATTGTGTAAAAAGTCGCTGCAATTTCCTGGGCATAATTAAATATTTGCAAGTAGCTAAGGTGTTCTTTCCGGCCTTCGGTAAGGTTGATAAAAAGTGTTTTGTCGGGATGCTCGGTTATGCGTTGCTCAAACATCTCTTTCAGCCCATAATTGGTTTGCTGCAAAATGGAAAAAACCTTTTCGGCCCATTGTGTACGTTTCTCCGCTGAAGTAAGTTTGGTAAGGAATTCTTTCCGGGCGGTTAAATCCAGAAAATGAAAATATTCCTCTTTGGATACAACGTGATTTTTTTCAACTTTTTCCAGTTCATCCAAAACAAAATCAGCATGGAAATTAATGGCCTTTTTATGTGTAAGATTTTCTATTTGAAGCAAGAGATTTTTCATGGGTTTGATTTTGATCGTTCCGGAGGACGTGTTTTTATGTAAAATATGTTCCTCTGTTTTTCAGCGCTAAAATAACTATTCTCTGTAAGTTTTTCTATTTTTGAAATTTCAAATGCAAATTATGGATAAAACGAAAAAGCAAAAACGGTACCAGCGGCTGTACAAACAAATAAGGGATTTAATTGTGAAAAGCAGTAATAACCCATTGTCGAATATGGCAACTATTAATGCTGTTCTGTACCATAAGATGGATACTTTTTTTTGGTGTGGATTTTATCTTTTTCAGGAAGATAAGCTGCAGGTTGGGCCTTACCAGGGAGCCCTGGCCTGTATTAATTTACCGGCAGGTACCGGCGTTTGTCAGGCCGC
>WFNG01000168.1 GCA_015488735.1 Bacteroidales bacterium
ACACACAGGCAAACCCGAAAAAACCAAAAGAGCCTATTTTTTTGCCAACGCTCGGAGAAACAACAAGAAAATGAACGAAATATATATTGAAAAATGAGATAACCAAAAATTTTATGCTATTTTAGCGATTTAAATTTATACGGATATGAACCGAATAAAAGAAGTACTTGAAGAAAAAGGAATTAAGCAAACTTGGCTGGCTGAAAAGCTTGGGAAAAGTTACAACATGGTCAATGGATATGTTCAAAACAGACAACAGCCTAGACTTGAAATACTTTTTGAAATTGCCGAAATTCTAAATGTTAAACCAAAAGATTTATTAAAGGAAGAATAATGACAAGTATAAACCAAAGAGCTGAATTACAAGCTAAAATATGGAAAATAGCCAACGAAGTACGTGGCTCAGTAGATGGATGGGATTTTAAACAATTTGTGCTTGGTACACTATTCTATCGTTTTATCAGTGAAAATTTCACTAGATATATTGAAGGTGGTGATGATAGCGTTGACTACGCAAATTTATCAGATGATGTGATAACACCAGAGATAAAAGATGATGCAATCAAAACGAAAGGTTATTTTATCTATCCTAGCCAACTTTTTGTAAATATTGCCAAAACTGCAAACACCAACACTAATCTTAATACGGATTTAGCAGATATATTTTCAGCTATTGAAAGTTCGGCAAACGGTTATCCATCCGAACATGATATAAAAGGACTTTTTGCTGATTTTGTCAATGCCTGAAATAGGTTGACCACTTTTAGCAATTAAAAACAGTTAAAAATGGCAACAAGAGAACAATTTAAAATGACAACTGCGGAACGCAGGCGCAGACATTTTAGCGACAGTTTCAAGATTCAAAAAGTTAGAGAAATTGAAACAGGCAAGACAAAAGTTTCCGAAATTTGTAAACAATACGAAGTTACTGATACGAATGTATATCGTTGGTTAAACAAATTCGGAACAATGAGGGATAAAAAAGAAAGGCTTGTTATAGAGACAGATAGCGACACCAAAAAGCTATTGGAACTCAAAAAGAAAGTAGCGGATCTTGAACGCATAATCGGGCAAAAGCAAATCATGATAGATTTTAAAGACAAAATGATTGAGTTGGCCGAAGAGGCCTATGGCGTAGATATTAAAAAAAAATTTTCTACCCTACCGTCGAATACTTCTGGCACAACAGGGAACAATACCGATACAGCATGAACAAGTTATATAAAGTTTTAGGAATCAGCAAACAAGCTTTTCATCAACGATTGGACAGGCTGTACCGGTTACGATCAGAAAAGAAGCAACTCTTACTGCTGATTTATCAAATACGCGAAGATCATCCAACCATGGGGATAAGGGATATGTATTACAAATTACGGCCTGAGACCATGGGCAGAGATGTTTTTGAAAACTTTTGCAGAGAAGAAGGGCTAACGGTTGAAAGAGTCAAAAACTGGCGCAGGACAACAGATAGCACAGGCGTTATCCGTTTTGATAACTTACTGGTAGGGATGAACCTAACGGCAATAAACCAGGCATGGCAAAGTGATATCACGTACTTTGAAATCAATGGCCGGTTCTATTATATCACTTTTGTTGAGGACTCCTTTTCACGACGAATTTTAGGGTATTCCGTTTCAAAGAGGTTGACCACCGGACAAACGACACTTCCTGCTTTAAAAATGGCTGTCCGCTTAAGGGTTAAAGAGGGCATGTCCATTGCAGGCGTCATTTTTCATTCTGACGGAGGCGGTCAATATTATGCCAAAGAGTTTTTAAAATTAACCCGAAAAGAAGGCATCGTAAACAGTATGTGTGAGTACCCATGGGAAAACGGAAAAGTAGAGAGGCTAAACGGTGTAATAAAAAATAATTACCTGATACATCGTCAAATAAACAGCTTTGAGGAACTTGTCAAAGAAGTTGACCGGACAGTGTTACTTTACAACAAAGAAAAACCTCATATAGAGTTACAAAGAAAAACCCCAAATCAATTTGAAAAAGATTATCTTTGTAATGGACAACAATCCGACGGTGACAAGTCAACGACGGAATTAACAACTCAGGACCCGGGGGGCTTTTCAGCCCTTCGGGCTGAGGACAACAATCCTTCGGGCTCAAATATCACTCATGAATTAATAACTCAGTGATGAAAATAAGTAAGTAAAAACGGTCAACGCTATTCAGGCATTAACATATTCCGTCTTCTGACTTCTGTCTTCCGACTCCCGACTTTATCCCCTTTTTTCATATCTTTGTCATTATGCCGACAAAACCCCATAACCAGCCCATAAACCAGTGGGCTGAAGATGACCGCCCGCGCGAGAAAATGCTGCTCAAAGGGAAAAATGCCCTGAGCAATGCAGAGCTGATTGCCCTGCTGATTGGTTCGGGAAACAGTAATGAATCTGCCGTACAACTGGCACAGCGAATGCTGGATAACACAGACAACAACCTCATTGAATTTTCCAAGCTGAGTATTGAAGAGCTCTCCCGCTTTCGCGGAATGGGCAAAGCCAAAGCCATCAGCATTGTTGCAGCGCTGGAGTTAGGTAAACGCCGGGTGGCGGAAAAGGTGTTGCAGCAGGCAAAAATCAAATCCAGCCGCGATGTGTATGAGTTGCTGCTACCGGAACTTACCGACCGGTATTATGAAGCTTTTTATGTAATTCTGCTGGATCGGGCCAACAAAATTATCCGGAAACTCAACATCAGCGAGGGCGGTGTGGCCGGTACGGTGGTCGATCCCAAGAAGATTTTTAAGATGGCGCTGGATCACAACGCCTCCTCTATGATTCTGGCACACAACCATCCATCCAACAATCTGCAACCCAGCGAAAACGATATCAGGCTCACAAAAAAACTCCTGGAAGCCGGAAAGGCACTGGAAATCCCGGTGCTGGATCATATCATCGTGGGAAATGATAATTACTATAGTTTTGCTGATGAAAACATTTTGGAATAAGCAGACAGAAAACGTCCTGCCTTTTTTGATAGTGAGCGGATGTATATAAAATATGTTGGCGTGTATTAGAAAAGAAATTCCCAGAAAAAGAAAAAGGAATGTATTTTAGATAAATGAAAAACTCTGAAATTAAAATATATAAAACGCCTGATGGAAAAACTTCCATTGAAGTAAAATTAGAAAAGGAAACCGTTTGGGTATCTCAAAAACAGATGGCAGAACTTTTTGACAAAAATAGTGACACAATAGGGCTCCATTTACAAAACATCTATAAATCAGGAGAATTAGATGAAATTTCAACTACCGAGAAATACTCGGTGGTTCGTCAGGAAGGGAAAAGGAATGTTAAACGACAAATAAGATTTTACAATCTTGATGCAATTATCTCAGTAGGATACAGAGTAAATTCAAAACGAGGTGTTTTGTTTAGAAAATGGGCAACACAATTATTAAAAGACTATTTAATCAAGGGATATACGATTAACCAACAGAGATTACAAAAACAAGCAGAGCAACTCAATGAATTAAAAGAAACCATAAAAATATTAGGGACAACGCTCGAATACAAAGAATTAACCAGTGATGAAAGTACAGGACTTTTAAAAATCATATCGGACTATTCTTATGCCCTTGAAATTCTCGACCAATACGATTATCAGACATTAAAAATTGAAAACACCTCTGGTAAAGAGGTTTATCAATTAACGTACCAAGAAGCGATAAAACAAATAAATTTGGTTAAAGAGACTTTCGGGAATAGTGAATTATTCGGGAATGAAAAAGATGATTCCTTTAAAAGTTCATTATCAACAATTTATCAAACATTTGGAGGTGTTGATTTATACCCAAGTATTGAAGAAAAAGCAGCAAATTTATTATACTTCATTGTAAAAAACCATTCGTTTACAGACGGAAACAAAAGAATAGCGGTATTCTTGTTTTTGTATTTTCTTGAAAAGAACGGATTACTTTTTACAGAAACCGGGAGCAAACGAATTGCAGATAATGCATTGGTCGCATTAACGTTAATGATAGCTGTAAGCAAACCGGAAGAAAAAGAAACAATGATAAAAGTAATTGTAAACCTGATTAATAGAAATAACTAACAACACGCCATCAATGGCTCATGGTGCATACCGTAATTAACTGAAAACATAATGATTAAACATTAAATAAAGATACCGGTAAATAGAAAAATAATAAAATGGAAAATCAAAAACTTTTTGAAACACTTCTGAATGGAGTTAAAGACAATAACCCGAACCTTCAAATCACAACCTAGCATGAAGATTGTAACCCTCATCGGCGCACGGCCGCAAATCATAAAAGCGGCTGCATTAAGCCGGACCATAAAAAATAAATTTTCCGATAAAGTTCGGGAAGTCATCGTCCATACCGGCCAGCATTACGATGCCAACATGTCGCAGGTTTTTATTGATGAGCTGGGCATTCCGGAACCGGACTATAACCTGAACATTGGTAGTGGCAGCCACGGCGTACAGACTGCCGGCATGATAACCGGTACGGAAGAAATCCTGCTTCGCGAAAAGCCCGATTATCTCGTGCTGTATGGCGATACCAACTCCACGCTGGCAGGTGCCATTGCTGCTTCCAAGATTCATGTGCCTATTGCCCATATTGAGGCGGGATTGCGTTCGTTTAACAAAAACATGCCCGAAGAGATTAACCGCATTATGGCTGACCATGCCTCTACCCTGCTTTTTTCACCCACGGAAACAGGTTTGAAAAACCTTATTCACGAAGGATTTGACAAAGACAGCCAGCCACCTTTCACCGCCGACCGGCCGGGTATTTTTCACTGTGGAGATGTAATGTACGACAACAGCCTCCATTTCCGAAAAATTGCCGAAGAGAAAAGCGACATCTTGAAAATGCAACAGTTAGAAGAAAAACCTTTTTTCCTTGCCACCGTTCACCGCGACAACAACACGGACCAACCGGAAAGGCTGAATGCTATTTTTGAAGCTTTTCTGGAAATTTCACAGAAGAGCCAAATACCGCTTGTGTTGCCGTTGCACCCGCGCACAGCCAAGCTTTTGGGTAAGAACCTGGACAACCGGCTTTACCAACAGCTGCAACAGGAAGAAAACATCCGGCTTATCCCGCCGGTTTCCTTCCTCGATATGATTGTGCTGGAAAGCCGTTGCGAAATGGTCTTTACCGACTCGGGCGGTGTACAAAAAGAAGCTTACTTTTTTGAGAAGCCATCCCTCATCCTACGTTCGGAAACGGAGTGGAAGGAAATTGTGGAACAGGGCTGCGGCATTGTTGTGAATGCGGATAGAAATAAAATTATACAAGCTTCTGAACATTTCAGGCGGATGGGTAAAGAGTTAAAGTTTCCAACTTTGTTTGGCGATGGGAAAGCAGCGGAATTTATTGTGGAACAGATGATTAAATGATTGTCCATTCCCTGACTAAGCCATTCATGAGAGAGCCTGTCATTTCGGCGAACTGCCTGAGGGACGAAAGCAGGACAGGAGAAATCTCCCAGGAAAGGGACCTTGTCCGAAGGAGATTCCTCCCTGACGGTCGAAATGACAGGTCCTCTTTCGGAGAGACCTTATGACAGAAGCAGTTATTCCATTGTCAATCAATGGTCATTCAGTTGTCATTCAATAGCCAAGAGGTTGGGAAAGGTCAGGGAAATTGATTTTGTTTCTCAATTTCTCTTCGTATCTTCATCTCTTTGTCGCCCCCTCGCAACTTCGTCCTTTCGCAACTTCTCTTCGTCGCCCCTTCGCGGCAGGGATGGGAGCGGCAGCGCCCGGTGGCGAAAGCCTATGTGGAGCAGGCCGGTGAGAGCGACAGGGGAGCTACTCACCAGCCGTTGCGAAACAAGGCTTTTGGGCATCGGGACTAAAGCGGACAGCCCGTGAAAGCCTTGCGGGCAGCCCGCCCAAAGAATAATGAACCAATGATTTGCCGTAAAAGGCATAAAATCAACAAAAAAACGGTTGTGTAATCAAATTTTTTCTACTTTTGCACTCCGAAATTTATTATTAATCATTAACTAATTAACAAAAAGATGGTAAATCAGTATGAAACCGTTTTCATTTTAACTCCCGTTTTATCTGAAGATCAGGTAAAGGAAGCGGTAAAGACTTACGAAAAGCTCATCACGGACAACGGCGGTGAGATGGTAAATCGTGAGAACTGGGGCATGCGCAAACTGGCGTATCCCATTCAGAAAAAATCGACAGGATTTTATAATCTGTTTGAATACAGGGTAGATGGCGCGTACATCGAGAAATTGGAAGTGCTGCTGAAACGCGATGAGAGAGTGATGCGTTTTTTGACAGTCAAACTCGACAAACATGCTGTTGCTTATTCGGAAAAACGGCGTAAGAAATTTGCTGACAGCAAAAAAGAAGAAAAAGCCGCCGAAGCCAAAGCCTAATCATTTCGTTATTTAAACTTAAAAATTAAAATCATGGCACAAAATTCAGATATTAGATATTTAACACCGATTGCGGTAGATACTACCAAGAAAAAATACTGCCGGTTCAAGAAAAATCGCATCAAATACATCGACTATAAAGATGCTGACTTCTTACTCCGTTTTGTTAACGAACAAGGCAAAATTCTGCCACGCCGCATTACGGGCACTTCGACAAAATACCAAAGAAAAGTGGCCAAGGCTGTGAAAAGAGCACGTCACCTTGCTTTGATGCCTTATGTTGCTGACTTATTAAAATAAAAGGGAGGATACTACAATGGAGATTATTTTAAAAAAAGATATTACCGGGCTGGGTTATAAGAATGACCTCGTTACCGTGAAAGATGGATACGCCCGCAACTTTTTGATTCCTAAAGGAGCTGCTATTGTTGCCACTTCATCGGCCAAAAAGGTGGTTACTGAAGTAAAAAAACAACAGGCTTACAAAGAAGAAAAAATTAGAAAAGAGGCTGAATCGCTGGCCAAAGTACTGGAAGGTGCTCAGCTGACCATTGGCGTGAAAGCCAGTACAAAAGGTAAAATTTTCGGTTCGGTGAACAACATTATGATTGCTGATGCCATCAAAGCTCAGAAAAATCTGGAAGTTGACCGTAAGAAAATTGAAATTAATGGCGAGGCCATTAAAGAAGTGGGCGAATACAAAGCTACCATCAAACTGCACAAAGACATTGCCGTTGAACTTGCATTGGATGTGAAAGCAGAATAAATTCAACTTAAAACTTTTAAAAAAGCCCTTTCCTTTTGTGGAGAGGGCTTTTTTGTTGTCTTGCAGTTCGTTGCTATTTTTAATTTCAAGACCGGTAACCGGATTGAAAATCCTAAAGCCCTCTAACTTCCTGATTGCAAATCCGGAAGAGCAGTAGGATTCGTTCGGAGAATCAAAAAAAATCCTTTTCTTACTTCGTTAATCCGTTTGTTTCTTATTTTCGCACTATGCTCAGTAAAGCCCAGATAAAATACCTTCGGTCGTTGCAACAAAACAAATTCCGGAGAAAATACGGACAGTTTCTTGCCGAAGGAACTGTTAATGTGCTGGATTTTATTTCAGGCCCGTTAAAAGTAGCACAACTGTATGCCACAGAAAAGTGGCATACAGATCATCGGGAAAAATTTCCGGGAGTAAAGAGTGAAGTTGTTACTTTGGAAGAAATGAAAAAGATTTCTGTTTTAAAAAATCCTTCGGAAGTGTTGGCCGTTGTGGAGAAACCAGATGTTATCCTGCCTGATATTTCGCTGATTGACAATTATGTACTGACTTTGGACGATATTAAAGACCCCGGGAATCTGGGCACCATCATTCGTACAGCCGACTGGTTTGGGATAAAGGACATTGTCTGTTCGGAAGAAACGGTGGACGCCTTTAACCCTAAAGTGGTGCAGGCCACCATGGGTTCGCTGGCACGGGTGCGGGTGCATTATACAGGTTTGGCCGGCTGGCTAAGTGGTAAACCGGACGATTTGAAGATTTTTGGTGCGGTGCTGGATGGCAACGATATCCGGAAGGCAGAAAAGCCGGGAAAAGGCATTCTGCTCATGGGTAGTGAGGCACATGGTATTTCGCGGGCGCTTTATCCATTTATTAACGAGCCAATTCGCATCCCGGATGTCGCTGGTAATGGCGCAGAATCATTGAATGTTGCTGTTGCCACAGCGCTTGTGTGTTATGCTTTTGTAATGCTGTAATAACCTCAGGTTAACAATTTGCAAACTACACCGTTCTGCTAACCGTGACCAACATTCAAAATTATTGTTAAATCTTTCACCTCAAGCCAAAATAATGATTATTTTTGCTGTATCTAAAAACGTAGATATGTTTATTAAAGTGTTTCTTCTTTCCATTACCTTGCTGGCGCTTGCTTTTTCAGGATTTGCCATTAAAATGTTTTTCCTGAAAAACGGACAATTCAAAAAGCAATGCTCCAGCTCTATTCGCGACCCGAAAACGGGGAAGAAGCTGGCCTGTGCCGGTGGTTCCTGCCATACTACAAAAATAGTTGAAGAGATAGATTATGCAAAAAAGAGTCCCATCAGCAAACGGAATATCCGTATTATGACGGAAAGTGCTATTTCTGAATAGAGAAGCCCCGTTTTTTATCTTGCTAAACCTTAGCAGGTACTGTTTCATTTAAAGATTCAGGCATTTTTATTTTTTTTCTTACTTTTGTGAATAAATCGTTTTAAGCATTGTAATCACTCCAGGCCTAGTTTGTTCACAAAATATCCACCGTCATGAAAAACCAAAAAGAGGCAGCTTACACCTTTCATACTTTAAAACTAAAACCGGATTATGAAGGGGAGGTCATCGCCACACTGATTGAGAAAAAAGCCAAAATCCCTTCGAAAAAAGCCTTGCTGTACCTTCATGGCTTCAACGATTATTTTTTTCAGGATCATTTTGCTGACTGGGCCAATAAACTTGGATTTAATTTTTATGCGTTGGAATTACGCAAATACGGACGTTCTATTTTGCCACACCAAAAGCCCAATGATTTCAGGGATATTCGTGAGTATTTTGAAGAAATAGATCAGACTATTGACTTTATAAGAGGAAAAGAAAAGAATGAGAAGCTCGTATTTGTGGGACACTCCACGGGCGGACTGATAGGCGCCTTGTATGCCCACGACCACCGGAATGACAACCTGATAGACGTATTGATTCTGAACAGCCCGTTTTTTGAATTTAACATTCCCGGGTTTTTAAAAGTAACATTTCTGCCACTAATGGCTGCTTTGGCAGGTACATTTCCGGGGTTACATTCTCCGGTAGGACTCGACACTGGATACGGATACAGTTTACACAAAAGCCACAATGGCGAATGGGATTATGATCTGAGCCTGAAACCCGATGCAGGTTTTAAGATTCATGCCGGTTGGATAAAAGGGGTTCTCACAGCACAAAAAGAGCTACAAAGAGGCCTGGATATCAGATGTCCGGTGTTGGTCATACATTCTGCTAAAAGTATAAAACCCGGAAATTACAAACCTGAAATGCAGGATGCTGATGCCGTGCTGAACGTGGAGGATATTGAACGCTTTTCCCACGTGATTGGGAAAAATGTGGAATCAGCCTCTTTTGAAGGCGGCCTGCACGACCTGTTGCTTTCCAAAAAGCCAGTGAGGGAAAAAGTGTTGGATAAAATGGAAGCATTTCTGAAAAAACATTTATAGCCTGTTGATTCCCATATAGGAATGTTTCGCGTACCGGATTTGGACAATACCGGCAGCCTTTTTTAATTATGCCTGTGCCGTAGGTCCGCCCATGCTGAAAGGTGGCAATCCGCCGTCCGGGTTTTCTTTAATCGTACCATGCATGGCTTCAAACTTCCGGATGTTATCCTGCAAAGCTTTGTAAAGCCGCTTGGCGTGTTCGGGTGTAAGGATAATGCGTGATTTAACTTTAGCTTTGGGTGCACCAGGCATGAGTTTCACAAAGTCAACAACAAATTCGGCGTGGGAATGGGTAATGATGGCAAGATTACAATAAATGCCCTCGGCCATCTCTTCACTTAGTTCAATGTTGATTTGATTTTGTTGTTGTTGCGGGTTGTTGTTGTCTTCCATGATTTTATTTTTAATAAAAAAGGCTGCTGCCTCGTGGGATGATTCCCACACGTGCAACAGCCTTTCAAAATAGATTTTACTTCTCTTCGGTTACCTCTTCAACAGCATCCATGTCATCGGCTTTCGCCATCATGGCATCATGCGCCTCTTTGGAAGCAACAATCATATCATCATAGTCTTTCAGTCCTGTACCGGCCGGGATTTTATGTCCGACAATCACATTCTCTTTCAGGCCATTCAAGGTATCCTGTTTGGCATTAATAGCTGCCAAAGTCAGCACTTTTGTCGTTTCCTGGAAAGAAGCTGCCGAAATAAAGCTGTC
>WFNG01000169.1 GCA_015488735.1 Bacteroidales bacterium
GACAACCTGAGTGCCAAAGTTATTGCTGAAAGCGGATTTTTCAGTGTATCGGTTCTTAACCAGGATGCCTCCAAAGAAATTATCGGCCGGTTCGGCTATAAAAGCGGAAATGATATTGATAAATTCGAAAACACACAGCACTTTGAAACTCCGGAAGGAATTCCGGTTGTAACCGAAGATTGTGTCGCCTGGTTTTCCTGCAAAGTGGTAAAAACCGTGGATGTGGGAACACATCTCCTTTTTATTGGTGAAGTACTGGATGGCAATTTTATTGATGAAAAGAAAACACCGCTCACCTACGATTATTACCGCAAAGCACGGCATGGCAAATCGCCGAAAAACGCCCCAACATACATCAAACCGTCAGATGAAAAGGTTTCGGAGCCACGAGGACAAAAGCCGGAAACAACCTCAGGCCAAAAGTGGATTTGTCTCGTATGCGACCACATTTACGATCCTGCCGAAGGTGACCCCGAAGCCGGTGTCGCTCCCGGAACACCCTTTGAAGCATTGCCCGACAATTGGGTTTGCCCGGTATGCGGAGCTGAAAAAGCTGATTTTGAGCCATACAATGGATAGTCATTGGAATATACTGTTCCCAAAACAGATTGAGAAGTTTCCGGGAATGAACGCCTGAAACGGATTTTGAAAAAAAGAATCTTAATAATTTTTAACATTTTTAATCTGCGCACAAGATCCCCCTGTTTTCTGTTGTTTTAACATCAGAGAAGTTGTTGTTTATTGCAGTTCCTGAAACAACATATTGCATTCTCGTCAAAAAAAAAGAAAACTTACCTGTTGAATTTCCTCAAATATTTTAATTTGTTTTATGTTTTGCTCACAATATCGTACTCATTATCAGTAAGAATCAAAGACAGAAACAGGCTCTGCTCCTCTGTTAAAGATATATAAAAGTAATTTTCATTTCTACAATAACTCAGCTGGATTCCTCCGGAAACAATATCCGGAAATATTCAAAAGGTTTCTTTTTCTTTGGTTTGGGTAACCGGAAAAACATTTTTCACAAGCAGAAAATAAATCTGCGCTTATTTTGATTTTATTTTATTAGTAATTTTGCCGTGCTATGGATATCGAAAAATTTAAACAGGAACTGGACGAACTTTTCCGGCTTTTTAACAAGCTCATGGAAAAGCAAGACACCGAAATGGAGAACATTCCCGGCATCAATAAAATGATGGTCGAGCAATTTAAAGTGTTCTTCACCAACTACGAAAGCATGAAAGACCAAATTGCTTATCAACTACAGGGTCAGTTTGGTGACTCAATTCAGGAAATGGTAAAAACACTGATTCAGCAACTGCGCGAGGAATTGGGTGAAGAAGAATGGATGATTGCTCCCGAACCGGATAAGCCTGTAATGCCTGAAATTAAACAAAGCCCCACAAATCCTGAAAAAGAAATTGCCGAGATTGATAAATTATTAAAAAATCCAAATCTCACACCTGAACAGATGGATGAATTATTGGATCGGCGTTCGCGACTGAAATAATTGAATTCGTTTCTGAAAGGCGGCAACATTTCATTTTGGAATACTTTTTTATCTTATACCATTGTTTTTATGTTTGAAAAAATCAAACACTATTTTCAGAACTACTTCAAAAAACGTAAACCTTTTGCCCTTGCCACAGATGTTCTCTTTTGGGGGCTTATTGTTCTTTTAATAATTCCTTCGACACGCGTACAGGTATCGGCATTCTTTATCCGGTTAACTTCGTTTGCACCTTCCACCCTTTCCGTTGAAAAACAATATACCATTTCGGAGAATACACGTCAGTGGCAGCTTACAGATTTATCCGGAAAAACGGTGAACTTTGCAGAGCAGCTTGACAAGCCCGTTTTCGTTAACCTCTGGGCTACATGGTGCCCTCCCTGCCGTGCTGAACTTCCCGGTATTCAAAAAATTTACGAACAATACAAAGGCAAAGTGCATTTCCTGCTCCTTTCTGATGAACCGCTGACAAAAGTTAAAGCATTCGCCGCAAAACATGGCTATTCGGATATGCCTTTTTATCGCTATCGTTATATTCCTAAGGACTTTTCATCCAGAAGTATTCCATCCACATTTATTATTTCAAAACAGGGAAAAGTGGTCCTGACAAAAAAAGGGGCAGCCCGATGGGATTCGGAAAAGGTAAAAAAGCTTCTCGACAACCTTATAAAGCAATAAAATCGTGGCTAATTTGTTATATCTTTGTAAAAATTTAAAATAGAAAACTATGAAACGTATTACATTAGGCATATTTCTTTTTCTTGTCTTTATGTCTTCGCAATCAATTAAGGCACAATCTCTTAGCGAAAGCGCTATGAAAAAGGTTACAATAGGCCTTGATGTATTTACCGATATGTGGGTAAACACTCCTGCAAATATTAGTGTAAGAACCGTTAATCCATCAGCCAATACATACCTTACTTACAACATGAACATAGCTAAGAGCAAGACGCTTACTTTTGGTATTGGTTTGGGCATTGGAAACCACAATATGTACAGCAGCAACGGTATTATTGAGAATGTGAAAGCTGATACCATAAAATATGTACCCGTGGCTCAGGGATTAAAGATGAAAAGATCTAAGTTGTCAGTTACTTATGTTGAGGTTCCTTTGGAATTGAGGTTTAAAAGTAAATCAGGGTTTAAGATAAGCCTTGGGTTTAAGCTGGGCTATCTGATTGACAGCAAAGAAAAATATGTGGGAAACACCACAGCAAACAGCCAGTTGCAAGTTATCAAAAGAAAGAAACTTAGCCAGTTGAACAGCTTTTCTTACAGTCCCACACTGCGTATAGGCTATAAATCGTTTAATTTGTTCTTCTCCTATTCACTGGGTTCTGTTTTCAGAGTTGACCATGGTCCTCAGCTCCATCCAATGTCGCTGGGTATAACTCTTACCCCGTTTTAACAGACAAAAAATATTCCCACTCAAAAATTTTTGGCAGAGACAGTATTAAAGAGTCAGAAATAATGTTGTCATAACCAACACGCCAAGCAGGTAACCGCTGTATATTTCAAAAGGGGTATGTGATTCGCTTTTTAGGCGGGCATAACCCGTGATTCCGGATGCCAGTATGACACCAAAAATCCAAAAATAGAGAGGCATATGTAAAGCCATACTCAGGGCAATAAATGCTCCGGTAAAACCGCCCCAGGCAATCATGTGTTGGCTTATTTTATAAAAATAATTGAAAATAAGCCCCAAAAGTACCAGGACGGTTGATCCCAGCATAAAAATCGCTGCCGGTTGAAAAACAGCTAATTTCTCTAACGAATAAAAAGTAATGTAAAAGAAAATGGCAATGGCAATCATTGGAAGAATACGCTCATGCCGCTGTCGCATTTCCATACTTTTTATCAGTTTGAGAAACATCATTCCTACTGCTACCAATACAGGCAAGACAAAGGTCATAACAAAAACAAAAAGCAATGTCATGGATTTAAACTTCACAGGAATACTTAGAAATGCATAAAGCGGGAGCCGATATAAAATAAGCAGGAAATAAGTTGGGACCAGCAATGGATGAAAGAGTACCGAAAGCACACGCGCGAATGATTTTTCCATCAAATTATCTTTCTACTATATTATGTTTTTAGCAATCACTCACCCAGTACCTTACGTAACCTGGCTACAGGAATATTAAGTTGTTCGCGGTACTTTGCAACCGTACGGCGGGCAATAGGATAACCCTTCTCTTTCAAAGCGTTCATAAGTTGTTCATCGGTAAGTGGTTTATTTTTGTCTTCATGAGCTATCATGTTTTTAAGGATAGTTTTCACCTCTCGTGTAGAGACTTCTTCGCCATTATCTTTCTGCATGGACTCGCTAAAAAAACTTTTTAACAGGAATGTTCCAAATGGCGTTTGCACATATTTGCTGTTTGCCACGCGCGACACCGTTGAAATATCCATTCCAACAATATCTGCAATATTCTTTAAAATCATGGGGCGCAATTTGGTATCGTCACCCGTAAGGAAATACTCCTGTTGATAATCCATGATGGCTTTCATGGTAATATAAAGGGTATTCTGACGCTGCCTGACCGCTTCAATAAACCATTTTGCCGAATCCATTTTCTTTTTAATAAAACTAAAGGCCTCTTTTTCCGCTTTTCCACGTTTCCCTTTAGCCAAATCCTGCATCATAGTGGCATAAGTACTGCTCACTCTCAATTCTGGAGCATTCCAGGAATTCAGCGAAAGCTCCAGCTCTCCGTTATTATTGGTTATGGTAAAATCGGGAATAATATACTGATTGTTGCGGGAAGTTTCAACCAGCGAATTTCCGGGTTTGGGATTTAATGTTAAAACAACATTTATAGCGGCTTTTAATTGTTCTTCGGATATTCCCAGCCGTTTCATAATTTTCTGGTAATGTTTTTTAGTAAATTCGTTAAAATAACGTTTTACAATTTTATAGGCCAGCTCCAGCGCTTCATAATTTTCTGTTTTCATTTTACGCCTCAGCTGGATAAGCAAACATTCCTGCAAGTTCCTGCCGCCAACTCCGGGAGGATCAAAGCTCTGAATAACAGATAATACCTTTTCTACATCTTCCTTTTTAGCATTGATGTTTTGCATGAAAGCCAAATCATCAACAATAGCATCAACAGAACGCTGAAGGTAGCCTGAAGAATCAATATTTCCAATGATGTATTGTCCTATTTTAAGCTTCTGCCCGTCCAGAGAATGCAGGCCAAGTTGCTGCTTTAGTAATTCATGGAAACTAATTCCCGTTGAAAAGGGAATCTCTTTAAAATCATTGTCCCGGCTGTAGTTATTGGTTTGCAGCTTATATTCGGGAATCTCATCTTCGCCTTTGTAATAATCATCCATATCGAAATCATCACGGCTTTCATCACCGGAATCAGCGTTTTCAGAGGCTTCGTTTGTTTCGCTATTATCTGCTTGCGGATACTCTTCATCGTGATGTTCCAAAGCATCGGCTTCGAGAGCAGGATTTTCCTCAATCTCCTGTTTTACCCTTTGTTCCAACTCATTAGCTGGTACCTGCAGCAATTTCATCAACAAAATCTGTTGTGGGGATAATTTTTGTAGTAATTTCTGTTGCAGGCTTTGCCTTAACATGGCTCAAATATTATTTATTTTTTCTATTGTTTCACAAATATAGTAAGATTTTTAAGCTGGCACGGTTTTAGTGGAAAATCTTTTCATACATACCAAAAGGCTCTTTTTAAAACTAAAAAAGGCTGTCCGAAAAACGGACAGCCTTTTTTTTGTATAAAATTTATTTCTAGTTAAAGATATATCTCAGGCCTAATTGCATTTGCCATTTTGAACGCAAAGAGACATCGTCAACATAAGAATTCTTCAGGTTAGAATCAAATTTGAAATAAGGAACGCCATTTTTGTCTACACCTTTGACAGAAATGGGAGAATGTGTTGTGGAAAACTGGCGAATACCCCAATTTGCATCTATCAGGTTTCCAAGGTTGAGAATATCCAGAGAAATCTGAATTTTATGCTTTTTATTCTTTGAAACGTAAAAGTCCTGCATAAATTTAAAATCCAGTTGACTGTACCAGGGCAACATAGCCCCGTTGCGCTGTGCATACTGTCCGCGACGGGTTTTAAGATATGGATCCTGATTGATAAATGCATTCAAGGCCTTCCATTCTGCAGCGGCATCCGGAGCAGTAACACCATTTCCGTTAGCATCAACAGTACCAAAATGAATATCTTTCTGGCTGGCAGGAACATAAAGCAAATCGTTGTTACGGATTCCATCCTGGTTTAAATCACCGGCATAAACGTAAGAAAAGCGATTCCCTTTTCCTGCATCATAGAAAAAGGAAAAAGTAGAAGCCATTCGTCCGTACGTAACACGATAGGCAGCACTGGCAATAATACGGTGTTTCAGTCCAAAACCAGACCATGAGTACTGCGAATGATTTGGATTACCAATTACCGGTCTGCTCTGGAAAGCATTGGCAGCGATTTTAGAAGTAAGGGTTGTAATATCCATAGCGCTGAGATAAGTATAAGCAGCCATTAAACTCAGTCCAAATTTCCAGGTTTTAGAGACTTTTGTTGTAAAGTTAAATTGTTGACCTTTGTTTGAATTTCCCATAACAATGGTTCCTGCATCCAGAAATCCAATATGTCCCGGGCTGGAAGAATAAATATTTCTCTGAGCAAACCCGGTAAAGATAGCACGTGTATCGCCTGTTCCGGTAAGTTGTCCCGTAGGAGGCTTCATGTTATAGTTGTGATGAATAATGGCAGACAGCGTTTTGGAATATATTGCCTCAACAGTAACCATCCAATTATTACCCAAGTCCAGATCAACAGCCAGGTCATTTTTCCATACCTGTGGCCATCTAAAATTATCAACAGTAGCATCTACCTGATAAGTGTATCCGGGATAAATTCCGGCATTGGTTGACTGGTTGCCCAACCATACAAAAGGAATACGTCCGCTGAAAATACCGGTACCACCTCGCAGGTGCATGGTTTTATCTCCTTTTATATCCCAGTTAAATCCGATACGCGGAGACCAAAGAACACGGGATTTCGGCCACTTGGTAGGATTCAGTTTTGCAGGGTTACCATTGGGGTCAACCCATCCATCAAAGTTTTTGGCTACATCTGTGGCAGCAGTTTGAGGAATCTGATTAAAATACATAGGAACATCAATACGCAAGCCATAAGTCAGGTTAAAACGGTCGCTTACCTGCCAGTCATCCTGTGCATACACTGCAAGCTGACCTAC
>WFNG01000170.1 GCA_015488735.1 Bacteroidales bacterium
ACATGAGAGAATACGTTCTTTTAAGATATTGTTTGCTTGAGTTTCAAGTGGACAAAACGGGGTGTGGTGCAGTTGGCTAGCATGCTTGCATGGGGTGCAAGTGGTCGCAGGTTCGAGTCCTGCCACTCCGACAACCTAAAGGGATTAATTTACTGATTTGTAAGTTAATCCTTTTTTTTAATATCCTGATTTTTTCCACACGTTCCCCACATCAGGAAAAATCCATTCTTCTTCTTTGCAAGATTTTATTGAATAGAAAGAAGCCAAAAGTTAAGCGAAGAATACTTGTTGAAGGCAAAAAATCATCCGTCTTGTAGTGGAATCGGCGTTAACCATTGTAAACAAAATGGTTTATCCGCCAGAAAAGCATCGCCAACGCAATTATAATTAATCCTGCTTTAAAAGCGAGGTATCTTCTCTCCCCAAAAATTTTTCCACGGTTTTCATAAGCTGGTTCAACTTTATGGGTTTGGCAATAAAGTCGTTGGCACCAAGTTTAAAGCTCATCTCCTCTTCACCGGAAAGGATATAAGCTGTCTGCACGACCACCGGAATATTTGAATCTTTTTCCCTGATATATTTCAAAACATCAAAGCCACTTGTGGTCAGCAGGTTTATATCCAGCAAAACCAGGTCAATATTGTTTTCATCAAATATCTGAATGGCTTCGCCGGCATCTTCTGCCCAAAATAAATTGGCATTGGTACGGCTCAGCGCAGCATCAAAAAAACGGCTGCTCGTTATTGTATCCTCAACAATGAGAATATTTTTGTTGTTAAAGTCAAATTGTTTCATAATACAAACTCCTGTTATACAGCAAATTTTTTAAAAATTTCAACTAATTCTTTTTGTTTAAAAGGTTTGCTGATATAATCGTCCATGCCAGCTTCCAGATACTTTTTCCTTTCATCTTCAGAAGTATTGGCCGTCATTGCAATGATAGGTATTTTTTTTATACTACCCGATTTATTTTCCATTTCTCTTATTTTCTTACAAGCTTCTACCCCATCCATTTCCGGCATTTGCACATCCATAAAGATTATGTCAAAATTGTCGTTTTCAAATTTCTCGAGCGCTTCAATACCATTGTTGGCAATAACTACTTTATGTCCCAGGTTATTCAGGTTTAGCATGGCTACCTTTTGGTTGATTTTATTATCTTCTGCCAGGAGAATTTTCAACTTAAGATTTAAACGGGTTTTATCAGTTTGTGAAATATCATCATCCTGATGTTGGCTATTATACTCCTCTTCGTTGGATGTCCCCAAAAAAGCGGTGAACCAAAAAGTTGAACCGGCGCCTTCCACACTTTCCACACCAATTTCGCCATCCATCATCTGGGTCAGGTTTTTACAAATCATCAGCCCCAATCCCGTTCCGCCATATTTTCTGGTCGTAGACTTATCGACTTGTGAAAATGAGCGAAACAATTTTTTTTGTCCTTCAGGAGAAATTCCGATGCCGGTGTCCATTACCTTAAAAAGTAAATGGACTTTCCCGTTTTCGGCACTTTTGTTTTCCACCGAAACAGTTATATCACCTTTTTCGGTAAATTTAATGGCGTTATTTACCAGATTAATGATAATTTGTTTCAGCCGTACAGGGTCTCCCTTAACAAAAGGAGGCACTTCTTTCCCAACATGAAGCTTTACCAATAATTTTTTCTTATCTGCAATAATCTGCATAATATTCATGACACGGCGCATTTCTTCGCTCAACGAAAAAGGAATACTTTCGAGCTCCATGTGTCCTGCCTCAATTTTAGAAAGGTCCAGAATATCGTTAATAATGGTAAGCAGATTTTCGCCGGATGATTCTATAATATTAAGATATTCCTGCTGTGCATCAGTTAGTTCTGTTCTCTTTAGGATATCTACCATCCCAATAATCCCATTCATTGGGGTACGTAGTTCGTGCGACATGTTAGCGAGAAAAATTGCTTTGGCCTCGGCAGCCGCCTCGGCAGCCCTCTTGGCTTTAACCAACTCTTCACGTGTACGTTTCAACGAGATATGAAGATTAACACGAGAAGTCAGTTCTTCTCTTGAAAAAGGTTTTGAGATATAATCTACAGCCCCGTACTGAAAAGCTTTTTGGATGTCTTTAGGCCCATTAAGTGCCGTAAGAAAAATAATTGGGATATCTTTTGTGGTAGGATATGATTTAAGGATTTTACAAACTTCAAAACCATCCATCTCAGGCATCATTATGTCCAGTAATATCAGATCGAAATAGTTTGTCTTTGCTTTACGAATAGCCGACTTTCCATCTGAGACCAATACCAGTGAGAAATTTCCTTCCAGATTAAGAACACTATTAATAAGTTCCAGGTTGATAGCCATGTCATCAACCACAAGAATTTTATCTTTTTTTTCAGGTTTCATTTTCAGCTTTTGCTAAATCAATTTAGTAATGTGTTGTATATCCGTTCAAATAATTTAATATTTTTTTTAAAGACAATATATGGTTTGCCGCGCCCAGTTTTATGGCCGCTCCGGGCATACCAAACACCACAGAGCTGGCTTCATCCTGGGCAATGGTCATAGCACCCGCTTCTTTCATCTCAAGCAATCCTTTTGCGCCATCATTTCCCATTCCTGTCAACAATATACCAACGGCATTACTTCCCACATGGCGGGCAGCCGAGCGGAACAGCACATCTACCGAGGGTTTGTGACGGTTTACCAGCGGGCCGTTTTTTAGTCTGACCACATTCATCAGGTTATGCTTTTCCAGCAATAAGTGATAAAACCCGTTTCCAATATATACGCAACTGTCTCTCACCACTTCTCCATCTTCTGCCTCCTTTACCAATAATGGAGAAAAAGTGTTAAGCCTTTCGGCGAAAGCTTTGGTAAACTCGCCTGGCATGTGCTGAGTGATTAATATTCCGGGAACGCCCGGATTTAAATTTCGCACCAGATACTCAATAGCTTGTGTTCCTCCGGTGGACGATCCTATAACAACAACGTGCCGGGTGGGAGGTTGTTTCTCCGCATTTTTCTTTTTTTCCAGTAATGCTTCCTCAGAAAACGATGGTTGTTCTTTTTGGGGATGTTTTGGCAACAATTTTAATTTTAAACCGGAGGCTGCTGCACCTTTTAAAGTTTCCAAAAAGCGAATTTTCATTTCCTGAAACTCGGGCGACATTACCGACTTTGGCTTATGCAAGACTGCAACAGCGCCATATTCCAATGCTTTTATGGCATTTCGGGAATTGTTTTCGGCCACGGCAGAAAAAATGACTACCGGAATGGGATGCTGGCTCATAATTTTCCGCAGGAATGTCAATCCATCCATGCGCGGCATTTCAATATCCAGCAGGATCACATCAGGACGATGTTTCTTCATAATTTCCACCGCCTCAAACGGATTGGCAGCAATACCCATAACCTGCAGTATCTCATCTCCCTCAATCATCCGGGAAACCACACCGGTAACTATGGGCGAATCATCTACCAAAAGCACATTTATGTTACGCAGCTTATCTGGCATTTTCCTTATTTGTTAGTACACGTTTCTCAATATATTTTTGTCTCACTTCTCCCGTAAAAGTATTAAAAATTATCTTTCGGGCTCTGTCACCTTTCACACTTGAAGCGACAACCCTTACTTTTAAAGCGTCAAGCTCTGCCATAGCCTGGTCTGCATTACGTTCGCCCACATTAAACAAATCGGCACTTACATCCAAAACCGAGGCTCCCCCAAAAACTTTGGCAACCATATCTCTTTTGTTGCTTCCCAGGCTTTCCATTTTCTGAACAAGTTGCTGGATAGCAATGTTCCCAAATTTTGGAGAAGCCAGACCATTTCCATTCCAAAACGGTAACATAAAATGGTTCATGGCACCAAACTGCTGACGACGGTCGTACAAACACACAGCCACACAGGATCCCAGAAGCGTTGTAATGTGATACAACTCCCTGCTCGCAAAGATGCTGGCCGGATAAAGATAATATGTCTTTGGACTTTCCAACATTGCCTTTCAGAAGCTTTCTTCGGTTTCATCATCAAAAAAAAGCGCATCATCGAATTCAATATTCTCACGGGTTTCTTCAGGGAGAAATATCCGGACAAGGGTTCCTTTTCCGGGATGCGAATTAATTTCGGCTTTGCCATTCAGAACAAACAGCAAGCCCTCAACAACAGCAAGTCCCAGTCCGCTTCCCGGTGTAATGGATTGAATAACAGGATTAGCTCTGTGGAAACGGTCGAATATCCGGTTTATCTCGTCTTTTGTCATTCCAATTCCCTTATCTGCCACCTCAACTTCAACATCCCGGTTCTCGGTTTTATGTGCACGAACAGTTATGTCTTTCCCAAATTCAGAAAATTTTACTGCATTACTTAATAAATTCATCAGTATGAGTTCCAGTTTCTCGCTATCGGAAACAAAACGCTCTAAATAAGGCGCAATTTCCAAACTAATTCTTATTCCCTTTTTATCTGCTTCGTGTTTAATTTTGTCCACCACAGCCTCAAGCATCTGCCTCAAATTTATCTCAGCAGGTTCGGGTTTCTCCTCCCCGGCCTCCAGGCGTGCTGCCATAAAAATATTGCGTAACTGAAAATCAAGTGCTGTTGCCTCAGAAAAGATAAGTCTGGCCAATCCGGCAGCTTTTTTAAAATCCTCTTTCTTCAGCTCCATAATTTGTTGTGAAAGCCCCATTACCGAAGCAAAAGGATTGACAATTTCGTTGGTAATATTTGACAAGAAATGACTTTTAAAAGACTCCGACTCGACGAGTTTTCTGTTCAGATCATCTACTTGTTTCAGGAGTTGGCTGTTTGTCTCCTGAAGCTGTTCAATTTGTTGTTGCATGTCGCTTTCTTTGTCCATAGCTTATGTTTCTTTTTGGTAAACAGTGGGATAAACCATTTTTAGTCCTTTCGGCATATTATTGATAAGTGATTCCGAATGTCCCAGAATCAAATAGCCTTTGGGGGCCAAATGCTTCAGCAACCGGCTAACCACTTTGTTTTGTGTTTCCTTATCGAAATAAATCAGTGTATTCCGGCAAAAAACAAACTGAAGACCCGTTGGTATAGTATCGCGGTTACCCACCAGGTTTTCCCAAACAAAATTGGTTTTAGCCCGAAGTTCAGGCACAATCCGAATGGTTTGGTTGTCTTTATTTCTGCTTCGCAGCAGATATTTTTTACGATATTCTGGTGGAATGGAAGCCACAGCACGATAAGGATAAATCGCTTTTACCGCTTTTTCAAGAATATTTTTGGAAATATCATTACCATACACAACAAAATTGCTAATATGCCCTGCTTGTTTTTCTTCATTCAACAGCATCGCCAGGCTATAAACTTCTTCTCCGCTACTGCACCCTGCGCTCCACACCTTAATATATTGACCGAAATAATGGGGAAGTAATTCCTTTTTGAGAAATTCAAAATGTTTTTTTTCACGAAAAAATTCGGTCTTGTTAGTGGATACGGCATCCATCATAGCAAAAGCCTCATCTCCGTGCTCTCCCTGTTTAAGAACAAAATCGGCATAATCCGAAAAGGAAGTATATCCCAACTTTTGTAACCGGGACAACAATCTGTTTTGGAGGAGATAATGTTTTTTCTCCGGCAAATAAATCCCGAAAGTATCATAGATAAAAGTACTCAACCTCCGAAAGTCTGTATTGCTCAACCGAATAGATTCCGATAAAAATGCCCTGTCGTTCATATTAAGATATTCTGTTTCTAAAACCTTTCGTAGCCTTCATCCAAATCGTCTGGTTTGCCAAGGTCAATATCCACACCTGTTCTGCCCCGATTGCTTTTTTGTCCGGAAGTTACAGTTTGTGGTATTTTTTTCTTTACACGTGGTGTGCGATTTCCTGAACCAGGATTAACAATATCTTCATCTTTCAACTTAAAAAAGGCTTGCGTATCAAGAAGACGGTCAGCCTGTGCGGAAAGCTCTTCTGCACTGGTGGCTATTTCTTCGGAGGCAGCAGCATTTTGCTGGGTAACTTCGTTTAGCTGTTGTATGGCTTCATTAATTTGATCGGCGCCAAGTTTTTGTTCCATACTGGCTTCGGTAATGTTTTTGACCATGTTGGCCGTTTTATCCACCTCGGGAGCTGCATTAAGCATTATTTTACCAGCATTTTCAATAACTTCCACACTACCGTGAATCAGACTTTCAATTTCTGAAGAGGCTTTTTTACTTCTTTCAGCAAGTTTTCCTACTTCTACAGCCACCACACCAAACCCCCGGCCATGTTCACCGGCACGGGCAGCCTCTACCGCAGCATTAAGTGCCAATATATTGGTTTGGAAAGCAATTTCACTGATGATGCCAATTTTTTCGGCAATTGCATTCATTTTTTCCTGACTTTCTCCGGCCGCTTTAACCATTTGGCTGGTTGTTTCAGAAAGCTGAACAACAACATTTTCTGTGGCCGTGGCATTATCCGAAACCTGATGAATATTCGATGCCAGCTCTTCAACAGAAGAGGAAACCTCTTCCACTGAGGAAGCCTGTTCGGAAGCACCCTGAGCAATGCTTTGCGAAGAAGCGCTCAAATCGTGGCTGGCGATAGAAAGGTTTCCTACCGTGGTATTTATCTCGATGGTTATTTTCCGGAGGTTTTTCTGTAAAGCTCTGACATTGTACAAAATCCACCCCATCTCATCATGAGCAATATCAGGAATATCATCGGTAAGATCTCCTTTTGAAAGTGTCGTTAAATATTTAATAACCAATTTGTACTTATGGGTAATATCAAAGATAAACGTAACAGAAAGCAGCAAAATAATCAGAAAACCAATAATTAATATGGCGTTGTTCCAACGGCGTATTTTCGAAAAGAAATGATTCATACCTGAAATGGCCTGTTGGTCTTCTTTTATTCTCAAAACGGTAAAAGCGCTGGCATCGGTTTGAAAACCCCGGATAGCCTGGTTAAAATTATCGTAAAGTTTTTGCCATTGCAAATGGTCATTTGTTTTGGAAATATCTCCCTGAAAATTCAGTATATTCTCCACTGATCCAAACAGTTTATCCATACTTACAGACATCCGGGCAAGAAGAGCCTGCATTTCGGGAGTATAAACTTCCTTGTTACGCAACTTCATAAACCGGCTACGGATATCTTTCATTGCTGTTCTCAACTGGTATGGAACAGAAGATTGAGAAATACCTTTACTTCTCAACTCCTGTACCGGAATCTGAATCTGCGTCAAAAGACTGGCATTTAACTTCGACATTTGATGCATAGGAAGAATACTTCTTTCATACATATTTTCTTTTCCGGTATTTGCCACTTTGATGGTATAACGCATGAGGTAACCAAAACCCAGGAATACCACTATTATAACAACCAGTAAGGCAATCATTTTGCTACGAAAATTAATCTTTTTCATCTGTTTATGATTTTGTATATTTCAGTTACTCAATGTTTTATGTTTTATCAAAAATTATCAATACTCATTCTGTTACGTGTCAGCATCAGCTGTTCCCGGTGTCTGGCTGTTCCCAAAACTAAGCAGTGCCTCGCTTTCAAAGAGTTTTTCCGGGTTTAAAATCAAAATAAACTTACCTTTTCGCTCAATAACACCATCAATATAATTAACGTTGTATTTGCTGCCGGAAGAGGGATAAGGTTTTATATCATCGCTGTGTGCAGCAAAAACATCGTTGGAATCATCAACCACAATGCCCAGATTGGTATTTTTTCCTTCCACATTGAGATTGAGAACCAAAATTAAAGATTTCCGGAAATCTTCTTTCGCCGGAAGACCAAATTTTAGATAAGTATCCACCACGGGCAATACGCTGCCATTAAAATTGATAACCCCTTTTAAAAAGGAGGGGCCCTGCGGCACTTTGGTAAACGATTTGGCCTCCAACACCCGGAGAACATATTTTACGTTAATGGTAAAAAATTCTCCTGCCAGGTTAAACAAAATATAGTATTGTTTTTGGGCGATAGTTTCAGTAATATTTTCTTCCATTTTCTCAATCATTAATAAATATGTCAATCATTTTGCCTGTGTCAATAACGAGAGCCACTTCTCCATCGCCAAGAACGGAAGCTCCGGAGAATATTTCCTTTTTCTGGGCAATACGGCTCAGCGGTTTGATAACTGCCTGATATTTACCCACAACAGCATTAATCACAAAGCCCATCTTTTTTTCCCCATAATCCACAACAATCAAATACAACTCATTTTGGTTAATGTCCTCCTCACCAAATTCTTTTACCAAATCAACAAACTGAATTTGATGGTTATCTTTTGTAATGATGTTGTTAAAGCTTTTTTGCAATTCGTTACGCGTTAGGGGAAAAACCTGTTTCACGTTTCCCATGGGAATAATATAGCGGTTTTTCCCTACATAAACCAACAAACCATCAATAATAGAAAGCGTCAGGGGAAGTAAAATTCTGACAACTGTTCCTTTTCCTTTTTCTGTTTCCAGCTCGATGTTTCCGCGGAGGTCCTCAATATTTCTTTTGACTACGTCCATCCCCACACCGCGGCCGGATACTTTACTTACTTTTTTAGAAGTGGTAAACCCGGGTTGAAAAATCATCTGCAGAAGTTCTTTACGGGAGACTTCATCCCCCGGATGAATTAAACCTTTGTTCAGTGCCACTTGTTTTAATTCTTCGATATCCATCCCCCGTCCATCATCCGAAATTTTTATCTGTACAAAGGCACCCCGGTAAGAAGTTTCAATATGAATAAGCCCATGGGCGGGTTTTCCGGCTTTAATTCTTTCTTCAGCCGGTTCAATACCATGGTCAATGCTGTTTCGTAAAACATGCATCAACGGATCGTATAGTTTTTCGATCATGGATTTGTCCAGTTCGGTTTCGGTACCCGTTGTTTTCAGGGTAACTTCTTTATCAAGCTGTGCAGAAAGATCCCGGACAAGCCTTTTAAAGCGGATGAGGATAGTATAAATGGGTATAAGCCGCATACCCAATGCGTTCTCGCGCAGCTGCCGTGAAAGTTTTTCGTATGCTTCGGTTATATTTTCCAGCTCAGGCTCTTCCTTGTTCCGGCTATAATGTGCAAGTCGGGCCTGCGTTGTAACCACCTCACTGATAATGTCGAGCAATTCGTCTAATTTGGATGAAGATACCCGCACGGTTTCGTGTAGAAATTTCTCATGCGCATCTTCTTTCAGGCGAGAATCAGGTTCTTCGGAGCCTTTTACTTCGGTTGATGGTTTTTGAATATGCACTTCCGTTTCAACTATCTCTTTTTCAACGGATTCTTCATTAATATTCTCCGTAAAATCTGCTTTATTTTCGTCAGGAAACGAAAATGCTGCCAACAACTGTTGTAATTTCTCCGGTGTGATGTTTTCCGAAAGTTGCAGTTTATCTGCCTGTTTCTCAAAATCGGGATGAGACAGTAAATCGTGTTCCGCTATTTTTTCTATTTTGATTTGGCTGTCGTCCTCCACAAAGATGAAAACATCTTTTATGAAATTTTTATCCTTATTAGTAACCAGTAACAGATCCCAGTAAACATATACATTTTCAACAATAAGCCTACTGAGTTCGGGAAGATTTTCGGAATGCAAAAAAGACTTCAGGCTGCCCGATTCCGACAGTTCGTCTATAAGATACAATGGCCTGGTACCGTTTTTCAGAATATCACGATGGGGTTCAAAATGAATATACCAGGTAGCCAACGTCTTTTCCCTTCTTATTTTTACTTTAGGGGTATGTTTTCCGGAAAAAGGCTGTTTATCTGTTTTGTCTGTCTGTGCCGAAAGAAATTCTGACCGAATGGTTTCCAGGAATTTCATTTTTAAAGATTGTGTCTCCGCCTCATCAGGCTTATCCAGCAGCAGATGGATAAGGTCTATACTTTTAAAAGTAAAGTCAATAATTTTTTTATCAATTTTTCTTTTTCCAGAACGCACCAAATCATACAAGCTTTCCATTTCGTGCGTAAAGGCGCTCAGCTCGTCAAAGCCAAACATAGCACCCGTCCCTTTAAGGGAATGCATTACACGAAAAGCTGTATTAATTTGCTCCTCGTCATCCGGATGGTTTTCCAGTTTCAGAAGAGCCTCTTCAAGGCTTTCCAGTAACTCATTGGCTTCATTCACAAAACTGGCGGCTAAATCATCCATCACCTCAAGACTTTTTTAACAATCTGCAAAAATTTAGCTCTGTCAAAAGGCTTGGTAATCCAACCTGTTGCACCTGCAGCCCTGGCCTCCTGTTTCATCTCCGACTTTGTTTCGGTAGTTAAAAACAGAATGGGTACAAAACGGTATTTTTCACGTTTTCGGATTTCTTTAATCAGTTCCATCCCATTCATACGAGGCATGTGCAAATCGGTAATCACCAAATCTATGGTCCTCCCATCAAAGTATGAAAGGGCATCCAGGCCATCTTCACCAATAATTATCCGGTAACCGGCTTCCTCCAGGATCATCCGCACCAACGTTCTGATACTTACTGAATCATCAACAAACAATATGGTTTTGTTTCGCATGACACTTCATTTTTATAAACGGGAAATTGATTCCCGAAAACCTGATTCATCAAAAATTCGTGCAAATTCCGGTTCCAACTGAAAATCAAAAGTAAGATTTTTTCCGGATTGCTTCATGCTCCTGGCCCAAACCAATAACAATTGCAAAAAGCTCAAATCTAAATTTTCCACATCCGCCACTTTAACATCGGCATGCAAAACCTTTGAAGGGGCTTTTAACAATTGCTGCTGAAGCCCGGCTACACGGGCAATACTCAAATCTCCCGAAAATAAAAAAGATAGTTTATTCTGCTCCACAAATTCTTTTATTTCCAGCATATTATTTTATTTTATTTATTAATTACGGACAATTTACCGGAAAGTTGCAGTAAATTAATGGCAAATCTACTCCGGCAGTCTGGCTTTGTACTTTTTATCGTAAACAGAATAACCTGTTTTCTTTTCAAAAACAGCCAGCCTATGACGGCCTTTGGCCCTGGCAATAAAGGTTTTTTCAAATACGGCCGTAACCGTACATTCAGTACCATTTACCAATACCCGGTCACCTACATTCAATCCTTTTAAACCTTCTCGATATTTCCTCAAACGCTTTTTCACCAGCTCATACTCCTGGTTTATTTCGCGCATAATCTCCTCATTACCGCCCATATCAGGATGATATAACACAGCAAGACGTTTATAATTCAGCCTGGCTTGTATTTCGCTGTCAATGTTGTCAGGAAAAAATCGCATAATTCGTTTTATTTTTCAAAATTAAACCCGTAATCCTTACCGTGTAATGAAAGAACAGATATTTATTACCAATGGATTGTTAATATTTTTTGGCGTTGACATTATTTATACTGACAATAATTTATTTCTGTTCTATATTAAAATATGTCTCAATTTTTCATATTTTTGAAAAAGAAGAAAAAACCCTGATTAATTATGAACAATGAAAATTTCCATATTCTTGTCGTTGACGATTCAAAATCTGCAAGAGACCTTGTTCGTGCATATTTATCCAAAACAGATATTATAGCCGCTTTTGCCGAAAATGGCCCTCAGGCTTTGAAAAAGGCCAAGTCAAATCCCTTTGACTTAATTCTGATGGATGTTCAACTACCTGGTATTAATGGGATTGAAATCTGTAAACTTTTAAAAGCCGATACAAGAACCAAAGATATTCCTGTCATTTTTGTTACCGTAGCCTCCGACAAAGAGAGCCTGATTGCCGGTTTTCAGGCAGGGGCAGTTGACTACATAACCAAACCTTTTAAAAAGGAAGAGTTGCTTGCACGTGTCACTACCCAGCTTAATATGAAAAGATACATGGAAGAGATTATTGTGGCAAGAAAAAAAGCAGAGGAAAGCGAAAAACTGAAAATGGCTTTTCTTTCCAATATGTCGCACGAGATCCGAACCCCCATGAATTCCATTATTGGCTTTGCCGAACTGCTGCAAGACGATGACCTGACAGCTGAAGAAAGAAAAGAATTTTCTTCTATTATTATTAACAGTGGCGAACAATTGCTCAGTATTATTGACGAAATACTGGAGGTGTCCAAAGAAGAAGCGGGAGAAATGAGATTGCTTGAGCAAAACTTCTCGCTGAGAAAATTTATGAATGAGTTACAAATTATTTTTGCTAACACCATAAAAGATAAACCTGTAGAAGTCACCCTTAATGTTCAGGAAGGAACTCCCGATGCTGTTTTAGCTGATAAAATCCGGCTGAAACAGATTATGGATAACCTGCTCAGCAATGCGGCCAAATTCACCAACAAAGGAAAAATAGAAATAGGTGTCAGGTTACTGCCAAAACATTTCCCTGTTCTCGAATTTTATGTGAAAGATAGCGGTATTGGTATTCCAAAAGAGAAACAAGGCTCTGTATTTGAAAGATTTACCCAGGTGGAGGAAAATCTGACTCAGAATTTTAAAGGAACCGGACTGGGACTTTCCATTGTAAAACGACTGGTAACTTTTATGGGAGGCCAGGTCTATTTTGAATCAGAACAGCAAAAAGGAAGTACTTTCATCTTTACAATTCCTTATCGTAAACCCGAGAAAAAAGCAGGCAGGGCCGAATTTGAGGAAAAAGAGAGAAAATCAAAGCGGGTTCCCGAAGATGTCTGGACAGGGAAAACGTTGCTGATTGCAGATGATGTCAAACAAATTTTTGCTTTCTTTCGTGAAACGTTGAAAAAAACCGGCGTGGAAATGCTTTATGCCAAAGATGGCGCAGAAGCTCTTGACATATACTACCATCACAAAGACGAAATTGATGTTGCTTTAATTGACATCCAAATGCCGGAGCTGAATGGCCTGGAAGTTGCCAAAGCCATCCGAAAAGAGGACAAGACACTTCCCCTTATCGCCCAAACAGGACTGGCACTTAATATTGGCAAAAAAGAAGCCGAAGAAGCCGGCTTTAATGCCATAATTTATAAACCCATAAAATTGGATCTATTGATTAAACTACTCAGGAAATATCTGGGGTAAAGTAATTATTAGAAGTCTCCTAAAATCAAAACTTACCATTATTCACATCTTCAATAAATTTTATCAGACCTGAAAAATAGGTTTTCTGGTCATCGTACATGGCAAGATGACTTCCGTTGGGGCAATATACATTCCGTCCGTGTTGCACCTGTGTGGCCATCCATGCCATATACTTCGGATCCATGGTATCATATTTTGCGCCAATGGTAAGGGTGGGAACATGTATTTCTGGCAGCTCTTTTGAACGATCCCAATGTAACAACCTGCCAGAGGCACGAAATTCACTGGGGCCTTGCAACAGTGTATAAATGGTTTCATTACAATGTGTAAATCCGCGCGTTACAGGATCGGGATATTGTTTCATCCGAAGTATGTGCTCAGGATAATAATATTTGTTAAGTAACTCCATATAC
>WFNG01000171.1 GCA_015488735.1 Bacteroidales bacterium
CTTAAGCATGCCCCAACGGATATGGATGCCAAATATAACCTGACTTACGCTCGAAAAATGCTGAAAAAACAAAAGCAGCAGAAAAAGAAAAAGAAACAGAATAAGAATAAAAAAAATAAAAAACAGAACAAGAAAAAGCAAAACAAGAAGAATCAGAACAAAAAAAATCAGAATAAGAAGAAACAGAATAAGAAAAATCAGCAAAACAAGAATCAGCAAAATAAACAGCAAAATAAAAATGGCCGGAAAAAACAGCAAATTTCGCCGCAGGAAGCTCAACGAATTTTAAATGCTTTGAAGAATAATGAAAAAAAGACATTGAAAAAACTGGAGAGGCAAAAAGCGAAAAAAGCAATAAAAGCCAAGCCGAATGGAATTAATTGGTAAAATGTAAATCACAAGTGCCGATTTGGTGTAATATTTGATATGAAATGCGCAAAGGATATTTATCCTATTTTTGAATAAAATTTAAGGCTTCGATGCGATGAGAAAGAGGGGGTTATTTATCATATTTCTGTTATTGCTTATAGGGCAGGGAGCGTGGGCTGGAAATAACAGCGTTACTTTTACTGCCCGTGCCCGTCAGCAGGTTTTGGTGGGACAACAATTTCAGATTCTGTTTGAAGTAAATGCCAACGGGCGGGGCTTTACACCTCCACCTGATTTTGGCGGACTTCAGATTTTGTCCGGGCCAAATACTTCCAGCAGCTCCAGTATTCAGTTTATCAATGGTAAAATGAGTCAGTCGTACACAATGACCTATTCCTATATTGTTATGGCCACAAAGCCGGGAGATGTTAACATTGGCTCTGCATCTGTTAAGGTAAAAGGTAAAAGATACAGGTCTAACACATTAAGAATTAAGATTTTAAAAGATAATTCCACGCTCGCCCGCCAGTCAGGCTCTTCCGGAAGGTCTGCAACAAATAATCCTGCTGCGGCTTCGGGCCGTCAACCTCAACGGCCTTCTTCAGGAACTTCCGTGAATAGCAAGGATGTTTTTATTAAAGCCACGGTTAACAACACACATCCCTACCTTGGGCAACAGGTAGTAGTTACTTATCGTATTTATACAAGAGTGCCGGTTTCTAACCTGAGTATCAATAAGGTTGCATCGTTCAAGGGCTTTTGGTCGATGGATTTGCTGGGTAATAAATCCTCATTACAACAACATAACGAAACCATTAATGGCCATAAATATGTGGTAGCTGTTATCCGTAAACTGGCCCTTATTCCTCAGCAGTCGGGAAAACTGGTACTCGATCCCATGAATCTGAATTGTGTTGTGCAGGTCAGAGTCAGGAACAGTGAATCCAACAGCAACGATCCGTTTAATTCTTTTTTTAACGATCCGTTTTTTAACCAGAATGTACGTTCGGTGCAAAAACAGATTGTTTCCAATGCTTTACGTTTTGATGTAAAACCTCTTCCCACCAAAGGGAAACCAGCTTGTTTTACGGGTGCCGTGGGTAATTTTACGTTTAACAACAGTGTTGACAAAACCAGCCTGACTACAAACGATGCGCTTACGCTGGACATATCAATAAGTGGAAGCGGAAATATTGAATTGGTGGGTGCGCCACAGGTTAAGTTTCCTTCTGATTTTGAAACGTACGATCCTAAAATTACGCTGAAAGTTAACAAAACCGGTAACGGTATTTCGGGAACCAAAAAATTTGATTATCTTGCTATTCCGCGGACAGCAGGCGATTTTATCATTAAACCTGTTAAATTTTGTTTCTTTAATCCCAAAGACAGACAGTACCATATTTATCAGACCAAAACCTATCATATTCACGTGAAAAAGGGGAAAGGTACCGGAATAGTTTATTCAGCTGCAGACCAATCGGGTATTCATATCCTGGGAAGAGATATCCGGCACATTAAAGAGGGCCCCTTCGATTTGCAGCCCGCCAACGATTTCCTTTTTGGTACAACCTTGTATTACCTGCTTTTGGTTTTGCCCGTGGTGTTGCTGCTGTTGGTAATTCTTTTCCAAACTACAACAAAGAAACGGAAAGCCAATGTGTCGTTGATTAAAAACAGAAAAGCACAGAAAATTGCCCGCAGCCGGTTGACCATTGCACAGAAAATGAAACGTCAGGGTAACGATCGTGCATTTTACGATGAAATTGCACAAGCATTGTGGGGTTATATTTCTGATAAATTTAATCTGCAAAAAGCCAATCTCTCCATGGATACGGTGAAAGAGATGCTGGAGCAGAAACAGGTGGCCTCCGAAACTATTCAGGCTTTTATGGATACGTTGAACAGTATAGAGTATGCCCGCTTTGCCCCGGGTGATACCAAAGGGAAAATGGAAAATATTTATACGGAAGCCCTGCATGCCATTATGCAGGCCGAAAAGTCATTAAAATAAGCTGACAAATGAAACAGACAGGAAAATATATTTTGGTGTTGATGTTGGCGATTGTTTCCCTTCAGGCTTTGGCCATAAATCCGGACTCGCTGATGGTGCGGGCAAACCGTGCCTACGATCACCAGCAGTATGATACTGCCATAAACATGTATCAGCATATTCTGAAACAGGGGCTTGTGTCTCCAACGCTATACTTTAACCTTGGCGATGCTTATTATCGTAAGAAAAATATGCCCGCTGCCATTCTTTATTTTGAAAAGGCCAGGAAGCTGGACCCCAATAATGCAGCCATCCAGTACAACCTGAATCTGGCCAACACTATGATTCCTGATAAGATTGTAAAAGTTCCCAATATGTTCTTGAAACGATGGTGGAATTATTTTTATGATATGTTTGATGCCAACACGTGGGCCGTCCTTTCGCTGGTGTCATTTGCTGTATTTGTGTTGCTTGTGGGGATTTTTATCCTGTCTCATGGCAGGAATACGCGGAAAATTTCATTTTTTATCGGTGTGTTTATGTTGCTTGTCTCGGTGGCCGCTTTCGGACTGGCATCGCAAAAAGCATATTATATGCATCACCATGGTGAAGCCATTATTTTCACGCCAACCATTACTGCCAAAAGCTCGCCCACACCTAATTCTGTTGATTTGTTTGTGATTCATCAGGGTACCAAAGTCCGTTTGTTGGATCATGTGGATGGCTGGGAAAAAATCAGGTTGCAAAATGGTAGTATCGGCTGGCTTCCCAAAGATTCGATGAAAGAGATTTAATTTCCCGGCTTGGAATTTTAACTTTGTGAATCCGGGAATTTCTTTAGTTTTGCTATCCAAATTTGAATTGATATGATGAAAAAGATAAAAGAAGCTGCAGACTTTATTCGTGGTAAAGGAGTTGAAAAGCCGGAAATAGGTATCATTCTCGGAACAGGCCTGGGAAACCTGGCCAACGATGTGCAGGTCGAAATTAGTATCGAATACAAAGATATTCCTCATTTTCCTTTGTCAACCGTTGAATCTCACTCCGGAAAACTGCTTTACGGTAATTTGGGAGGTAAAAAAGTGCTGGTAATGAGCGGACGTTTTCATTTTTATGAAGGTTATTCGCTTCAGGAAGTGACCTTCCCGGTAAGGGTTATGAAAATGCTCGGCGTTAATTATCTGTTTGTATCCAATGCCGCCGGGGCCATTAATTTAGATCTGCCCAAGGCCTCATTGATGATTATTGACGACCATATCAACATGTTGCCGGGTAATCCGCTTGTGGGAAAAAATCTGGATGAGCTGGGACCACGATTCCCGGATATGAGCCAGCCTTACGATGCGGAACTTATTTTAAAAATGGAAAAAATTGCCGCGGAAAAAGGAATTAAAATAAACAAAGGTGTTTATGTAGCCTGGATTGGTCCGAATATGGAAACACGTGCCGAATATCGGTTTATAAAGGTTATGGGTGCCGATGCCGTTGGCATGTCAACCGTTCCGGAAGTGATTGTAGCAAACCACATGGGTATGAAAGTTGCTGCTGTGTCGGTTATTACCGATGGCTGTGACCCCGATAATCTGGAGCCTGCCAACATTGATGATATTATTCACAACGCCATGACGGCCGAGAAAGATCTGGTACTTCTCTTTGAGTCGCTTATCCAGGAACTATAGCCTGCAAAAGTTAAGTGCCGGCTAATATACACTTGTTATTTTTAAACAAATTCCATACTTTTGAAGAAAAATAAAGTCTATGCCTGATTTCCCCATACTTACGCTTCCTGCTTTACTTGAAACAACTGTAAAGCGGCATGCCGAAAGGCCTGCTGTTGCTTTTGTTGGCGGAGAGCCTTTTACATACAAGAGCTTTCTGGCTAAAACAAAGGCTGTTTCTGCAATGCTCGAGAAAATGGGGGTACAGCCCGGCGATCGTGTGGCACTGCTAAGTGCCAATATGCCGCATTGGGGTATTGTTTATTTTGCCATTGTTTCTATGGGGGCAGTTGTGGTTCCTTTACTGCCTGACTTTTCAGGAGAGGAAATTAAAAATGTCCTTCGTCATTCACGTTCTATGGTGCTTTTTGTATCTCAGGGCCTTGTTTCGAAAGTGAGTACTTCTAATATTCATTCTTTAAGATTTAGAATCGCCATAGAGGATTTTCGGATACTGGAAGGTGAAACGGAAGTTGCTTTTAACGAAAAGGATATTCCCCGAAAAGAACATTCCGTTGCTGAAGATGACCTCGCTGCAATTATTTATACCTCAGGAACAACCGGGAAGTCAAAAGGTGTTATGCTGACACATAAAAACATTGCTTTTGATGCAGTTAAAAGTGGTACAATTCAGGAGATTACTGACAAAGATCGATTTTTGTCCGTATTGCCCTTATCACATACTTACGAGAATACAATTGGGTTCATTCTTCCACTTATCCATGGTGCCTGTATTTACTATTTGAAACGTGCTCCTTCGCCGTCGGTACTTTTACCCGCTTTGCAGAAAGTGAAACCTACCTTGATGCTGACGGTTCCTTTGATTATAGAAAAGATATACCGTGCTAAAATTCTGCCTGCTTTCATGGATAAAAAGATGGTGAAGAAACTTTACGGGAAACCATTTTTCAGAAAGAAGCTTAACCGTATGGCCGGAAAAAAATTGTTGAAAACCTTTGGTGGTGAACTAAAATTTTTCGGTATCGGTGGTGCAAAGATTAATGAACAGGTAGAGAAATTTCTTCTGGAAGCAAAATTTCCTTATGCCGTGGGCTACGGCCTGACCGAAACAGCCCCGTTAATTGCCGGCTTTGGTACCAAAGAAGCCCGTTTACAATCTGCCGGAAAAGTGATGGAAGGGGTAGAGCTGAAAATTCATGATCCTGATAAAATTACCGGAGAGGGTGAAGTGTGGGCACGAGGCCCCAATGTAATGAAAGGGTATTACAAAGAGCCTGAACTGACAGCCAGTGTTTTGACAGCGGATGGTTGGTTTAGAACCGGTGACTTAGGCGTTTTTGACAAAGATGGCTATCTGCATCTTCGCGGACGTTCTAAAAATGTGATTATCGGGCCGGGTGGAGAGAATATCTATCCCGAAGAAATAGAATCTGTAATTAATAACTTTAAACATGTGGTTGACTCCCTTGTTGTGGAGCAGAAGGGTAAACTGGTAGCCCTTGTGCATTTTGACAGAGCGGAGATTGAAAACAAATTTCAGGAGATAAAAGAGGATGTGACAGGTTATGTTGAGAAAACTTATAATGAACTCAGTGCCGACTTGAAAGAATATATCAACAGCAGGGTAAGCCGCTTTTCCAAGATTCAAAAAATTATTCCACAAAATGAAGAATTTATTAAAACAGCAACAAAAAAAATAAAACGATTTTTATATAACCAAAAAGCAGAGGAACATGGTAAACGCGTATAGCGCTCCGATGTTTACATCGGAAGTGCTGAAAGATCAGGTGATTGTAGTTACAGGAGGAGGCTCAGGGCTCGGAAAAGCCATGAGCCGTTATTTTTTACAACTTGGTGCTAAGGTGGTGATTACTTCCCGAAACCTGGATAAACTGAAAAATACAGCCTTAGAACTGGAAAAGGAAACGAACGGGAAAGTACTTCCGGTACAATGTGATGTGCGGAATTACGATGAGGTGGAAAGCATGCTTGCCGCTACACTCCATGAATTTGGTAAAGTGGATGCACTGCTTAACAATGCGGCCGGAAATTTTATTAGTCCTACCGAGCGGTTGTCTGCCAATGCTTTTGATACGGTAATTGATATCGTTTTGAAAGGGAGTAAAAACTGTACGCTGGCGTTGGGAAAACACTGGATAAAATCTAAACAGCAAAAAGCTGTCGTATTAAATATTGTTACCACTTA
>WFNG01000172.1 GCA_015488735.1 Bacteroidales bacterium
GCCGTGAAACTTTCCCGGACATTACACCCGAAGAGGCACTTCGCCATCCCAACTGGAAAATGGGGGCAAAAACGACTATTGATTCCGCAACACTCATGAACAAGGGACTTGAAGCTATTGAGGCACAGTGGCTTTTTGGCCTGGAGGCATCGCAGATTGAGATACTGATCCATCCACAATCGGTTATCCATTCGCTGGTTTATTTTGCCGATGGGTCGGTAAAAGCTCTGCTATCCGATACTGATATGCATATCCCCATTCAGTTTGCCATGAGCTATCCACAGCGGCTGAAAAGCAATTTCCAGCGGCTCGATCTTACCACCTTGGGAAGCCTGTCGTTTGGGAAACCTGATATTAAAAAATTTCGTAACCTTGCACTCGCTTTTGAAGCAATGAAAAAAGGAGGAAATATACCTTGTATCCTCAACGCGGCCAACGAAATAGCCGTGGAGGCTTTTCTTGAAAAACAGCTGGGATTTATGCAAATTCCATCGTTGATTGAAAAATGTATGGAAACGATTCCTTTTGTCCGCCATCCTGTTTTGGAAGATTATATTCAAACGGACAGCCTTTGCAGAATAAAAGCGAAAGAATTCATAAAAAACAGTTGAAAAAAATATGGTCATTTTAATAAAAGTGTTGCAGTTGTTGCTGAGTTTGTCCATTTTGGTGATTATTCACGAATTTGGCCATTTTGCTGCTGCTAAGATATTCAAAACCAAAGTAGAGAAATTCTATCTCTTTTTTAATCCCTGGTTTTCTGTTTTCAAATTTAAATTCAGGGGTACCGAGTACGGTATGGGATGGGTTCCGCTGGGAGGCTATGTCAAAATTGCCGGTATGATTGACGAATCTATGGACAAAGAGCAAATGAAAAAACCTCCGCAGCCATGGGAATTCCGGTCTAAACCAGCCTGGCAACGATTGATTATTATGCTTGGCGGCGTTACCATGAACGTGGTGCTGGCCATTGTAATCTATATCGGTTTGCTGGCTTATTTTGGTGAAGAGTATTTGCCTACGCAACAGGTAAACAAGTATGGCGTTGTTACCGATAGCCTTTCACGCAATATGGGATTCCGCAATGGCGATAAAATTTTGACCATCGGAGGAAAAGAAGTTAAGAATTTTCAAAAAATCCCCGTTGAGATTGTGCTTAATGAAGCGCAAACAGCTACGGTATTGCGCGATGGCCATAAAGTTACCATCCATTTTCCCAATGGCAGCCTGAGGAGTCTTGTCAAACAAATGAAGCCTTATTTTCTTTTGCCGCGCATTCCGTTTGTTGCAGGCAAATTTTCAAAAAATTCTGTTGCAGAAAAAGCAGGGTTGCATATTGGCGATACTATTCTCGGTATTAATGGCAAATACCTGCTTTATTTCAATGCTTTCCGCGAGGCGGTACAAAAACATAAAAATCAAGAGATTACACTTATCGCCAAACGGGGAAACGATACCCTTACTTTTCCCGTTCACCTGGGCAGTACTGGCCTGATTGGTGTTTATCCGCAGGCTGATATCAATGCCTTTTTTCAGCTAAACCAGAAAAAATACACTTTTATTCAGGCCATTCCTGCGGGCTTTATGCGTACATGGGCGGGTATCGGAAATTATCTGAAACAGCTCAGACTGATTTTCTCACCCAAAGTGCAGGCTTATAAAAGCGTGGGAGGGTTTATCTCTATTGGCAATATTTTCCCGGCAGTATGGCACTGGGAAAGCTTCTGGCGCCTGACGGCTTTTCTTTCCATTATGCTTGCCATCTTAAATGTTTTGCCCATACCAGCATTGGATGGCGGTCATGTGCTGTTTTTACTCTATGAAATTATTGCCCGTCGTAAACCCAGCGACAAGTTTTTGGAAAACGCACAAATTGTGGGAATGGTCCTTCTTCTGGCTTTGTTAATTCTTGCCAACGGGAATGATATTCTAAAACTTTTTAAACATTAAAAATATGTGGACACTTGAAATACCGGGATGGAAAAATCTGGAAATCAGTGATTTGGTTTTTGATTACAATGGTACTCTGTCGGTTGACGGAAAGCTAATCCCCGGCATTGCCGAAAAGATTATCCAACTGTCTCAGCAGTTTACGCTACATGTGGTAACTGCCGATACTTTTGGAAAAGCAGCACAGGAACTGGAAAATCTTCCCTGTTCACTGACAATTCTATCAAAAGACAATCAGGCAGAGGCCAAACGCGACTATGTTAATAAACTGGGGGCAGAACATTGTGCTGCCGTGGGCAATGGCCGCAATGATCATTTGATGCTTGCCGGGGCTGCTTTGGGAATTGTTTTGTTGCAGGCCGAAGGAACAGCGGTTGTTACCCTCAACAATGCAGATGTGGTATGTAAAACCGCCATCGATGCCATGGATCTCTTTCTCCAGCCCAAAAGGTTGAAGGCTACCCTGCGCGGATAAATTTTCCGGATAAACGGGCAACGAAAATTTCATATTTTCGTATTTTTACATCATGATTTTTATTGCCGGAGCACAACCAAAGATTCAGCAATTCCGTTGCACCACAACAAAACACTGTTTTCGCTGTAATAACGATACACGCTGGATATTACAAAGACAACAGCAATTTATCACCCTGTTTTTCCTTCGGGTGGTTCCATTGAATATATCGTGGTTTTGCCGGTGTCCTGTCTGTGGAAATATTGAAGAGATGAACCGGGAAACATTTGAGGAAAACCTCCGCCGGGGAGCAGAGCCCATTCACATGAAATAACAAGTTTAACATGGAAAAATTAAATATGAATAAAAAGGAAAAGCTACAGCTGACCTTTGACTTTTTTCAACGGACTTATGTCCATTATGCTATGTGGTACAC
>WFNG01000173.1 GCA_015488735.1 Bacteroidales bacterium
CCATTCTCATGAAGCTTTTGCTGAGACAATGTTTTCATGCGTAATTGCAGCCGAAGTATCGCGTTAAGTTTTTGTGTAAAGTTTAACGGGTCTCTCTCGCGCAAATGTAAGTTTCGAGAAAAATTATATAATCCGATATAATTTTTCAGCCGGGTGAGAATGACATAGTTTAGAAAAAAACGGGAAGCCTGAGGATGTGTAGAAAATGTTTCCTGCAAAAGTTGAGGCAGCTCCTCCATTATTTTATTGTAGCCGTAATAATTGTTAATCAGGCCAGCCGTATTAATAAAATGATGATAGTTATTCGCAGTGAAAACCAGATGTCCAATTATTATTTTTACAGAAAGATCAGGAAGTGTAATATCTTTGGTAAGAGGCAGCACAAGCCGGCCTTTGGTGATAGAAATAACCCGGTCTAAAGTGTCGGTGACTCCACTTTTGTTATAAACCAGGAGTTTCACGGCAAGCTTTCCGGGAAGCAGAACAGAATCCACTTTAAAATCGCGGAAAAAAACGCTTCCGGTTATCTGTTGTCCATAACCTGAATAGGATAAAATAACTTGCCCATTGTTTGATTTGGAAAGAGAAAAATGCATTCCCAGATTCAGCTGTAGCCTGATGTTGTTTACGTTTTTGTTGTTGTTGGCGGCCAGCAGGTTGAAAACTGACGTCAGCCTGTTTTGCGGGTTGAGTGATGAATAGTTAATCACAAGACTATATTTCCGGTTCCAGGACTGTGCCATGACAGTAATGGATAAAAAGCTAAGGAACAGCAGGAGAAGGATGTGAAGAATATTTTTTTTCAAACTCTGAATCTTTGTGCAAAAATAGAAAAATGCACAACGGTTATGTAAAAAACCTTATTGTATCTTCAGGGTAAAAAGGGTAATACAACCGTTCCGGATTTAAATTAAAGACGTACCTGCGACAAGGATAGAAGCGGTTATGGCCCGCAGATAGCAAAACAAAACTTGTTGGCTGGCGGAGGCTCGCCCAAAGTGAGACCACGCACGGCCTACAAGTTTTTTTGCTGGCCAGGGGCGTTAAAGCGGATAGCCTGGCCGTCGCCCAAAAAGCCATAAAAAAAGTCCACACCTTATTGAAGATGTGAACTTTTTAAAAGTGCCCAAGATAGGACTCGAACCTACACGACCTTGCGATCACTAGTCCCTGAAACTAGCGCGTCTACCAATTCCGCCACTTGGGCAAGTGGAATGATGAATGACTAATATTGAATGATTTATGTTGAAAAAATGAATAAAAAAGCAATTCACCTATAATCATTCATCATTCGCCATTCAACATTCAACATTTGTAATTCTCCCGGTGCCCAGAACAAGAATCGAACTTGCACTCCCAAAACGGGAACATGGCCCTCAACCATGCGCGTCTACCATTTCCGCCATCTGGGCTAAAAGAGGGTGCAAAAATAGTATTATTTCCTTTTTATTTACAAATATCTGAAAAATATTTTCATGAGATTTTGCACACTGATGAGGTGTAAATACAGGTGAAATCGGGAAGTGAGAAACACGCTGTATGGCATTACTGGAATCGGCAAAGTATTCTTTTGAGAAAAACATTTATATTTGGCGCTTAAAATAGTTGTAATATGGTTCAGATAAAAAAAGTTGAAAGCAAAAAGGATTTAAACGCGTTTATCGGTTTTCCTTATAAGCTTTACGCTGATGAAGCACTCTATGTGCCTGATTTACGCATTGTTCAGAAAGAAACGCTGGACAAAAAGAAAAATCCGTTTTTTAATCATGCTGATGCCGAGTATTTTATAGCACTTAATGAGCATGGAGAAGTAGTTGGACGCATCGGCGCCATAACAAATGAAAATTATGTGAATCACTGGCATGAGAATTACGGTTTTTTTGGTTTTTTTGATTCGGTAAATGATAAAGCAGTTTCGGGCGCGCTGTTTGATGCGGCAAAGAGTTGGCTGAAAGAAAAAGGTGTTGATGGTATTTACGGCCCTATGAACCCGTCCACAAACGATACCTGTGGAACACTAGTAAATGGTTTTGATACACCGCCTTATGTTATGATGGTACACAACAAGCCCTATTATGATGAATTGATAAAAGCAGCCGGATTTGGGAAAAAAATGGATTTGTTTTCTTACCGCTTTTTGGTATCAGATTTCCCTCACCGATACCTTCAGCTTGCAGATAATATTGAAAAACGACTAAAAGCCGATGGAATCATCATCCGAAAGGTAAATTTTAAAAAGATAAAAGAGGAAGCTCCAAAATTGCAATCTGTTTACAACAAAGCATGGGAGAAAAACTGGGGCTTTATCCCCATGGATGATGAAGAATTTAAAGCATTGGCTACCGAACTTAAAATGGTTACTTCGTCTGACTTCGTGTACATTGCCGAAGACAAAGGAAAACCTGTAGCCTTTATTGCCATTCTGCCGGACATCAACGAGATTACCAAAACAATTCGCAATGGCCGTCTTTTTCCATTTAATTTTCTCAAGCTTATCAATTTTAAAAAGAAAGTTACCCGCGGCCGGGTGCTGACCCTTGGTCTGATAGATGGATACCGTCTTAAAGGAATTGATACAGTTATGTATGCCCGTTGCTTCCAGGCTGCGAAAAAATGGGGCTACAAGGAAGCTGAAGCAAGCTGGATACTGGAAAACAATACGATGATGAACCGTATTTTGAAAAATATCAATGCGGATCCGTACAAAACATACCGTATCTATTCATATAATTTTGAAAATCACGGATAAAAGGTTATGGTGTCATTTCTAAAGAAGTGGTCTCTGAGTGTCATTGACCTTTTGAATACAATTTTTGTTTTTATTATTTTTGTTTTTTATCTTTTTTCGTTACCACGCAATCCTTATACTGTGTGGCCCGTGTTTGTTCTGGGATTTTCGCTGGGGCTGGTATGGTTGGCGGTGTTTCTACGCAGAAACAGGAAAACAAATCCTCCAAAATCATTTTCTGAAAAGTTGGGGAAAATCTATCTGGATTTCTATCCGCTTATTTTCATGTTTGTGATCTTTGAGACTTTCTTCATGATACTACCCTATTTTAATTCGCATGATTATGACCGGGAGTTAGCGCAAATGGATTTCAGCCTGTTTGGTGTTTATCCCACGGTATGGATTGAGCAATGGGTAAGGCCATGGCTAACCGATTTGCTTTATCTCACCTATTTTATTTATTACCCTTTCCCGCTATTTATTTTGGTTTATCTGTACAGAAAAAAGATGTTTTCGGAACTTGACCGCAGTATCTTTCTCCTGCTTGTGGTGAATTATGGTGCATACATTACCTATTTTTTTGTACCGGCCATGGGGCCACGTTTTTACGAACCCATCATGCATTTGCAAACCAAGGCTCTGAATGGTATTTTCCTCGCTGTGCCCATCCGTGATTTTATCCATATTTTTGAGCCGAACAAGTTCGATGCTTTTCCCAGTCTGCACATTGCTACTTCGCTTACAACAATGATTATCATGTTCAGGTATAACAAAAAAATGTTTCTTATCTTTATTCCCTTTATTTTGGGAATTTTTGTGGCCGTAATCTATTGTCGGTTTCATTATATGGTAGATGTTTTTGCCGGAATTGTGTGGACGGCAGTAGCGGTCAGTTTGGCCGGATGGTTTTACGACAGGCAAATCAAAAACCGGTTAAGGCCTTATTGTAAAGTAAATGACGATGCTGAAAGGAATTTTTAAGGGAATTACATTTGAAAAACGCGACATCCATGTGTACGTGATACTATTGAGTGCGCCAGTGCTACTTACATTGTATCGGTATCATGGCTATCCAAAGTTTTTTTATAAATATTTCCCGCAGGTTAAGTCGTTGTACGAAGGTGATTTGATAGCCCGGTATTGGCAGTTTGGGGTATTTTTTGTTCTCATGTTTATCCTGCCGGCATTGTACATTAAGTTTGTAATGAAAGGCTCTCTGCGGCAATTTGGCTGGGGATGGGGCGATGTGAAATATGGCCTGAGATGGCTGATAACCATTCCGTTGCTGGTGGCACCGATTATTTTTATCGCCTCGAAAATGCCCAGCCTGCGTATGGAATATCCTTTGGCGAAAAGCCTGCTGACTGACCAATCGCATCTGTTTATTTATGAAACAGCTTACGTGATGTTTTATTACGTGGCCTGGGAATTTTTCTTCCGCGGTTTTATCCTTTTTGGACTAAAAGATCGTTTTGGAGCAGTAAATGCCATTCTCATCGAAACCATTTCCTCCTGCCTGGTACACATCGACAAGCCCGAAGGCGAAATTGTCGGCTCCATCGTGGTGGGCATTTTGTTTGGCATGATTGCTTTGCGCAGTCGTTCCATCTGGTATGTTTTTCTGATTCACGTTTCTATCGGCGTGCTTACCGATCTGTTCATAATCTATTTTCACTAAGAGGGTTATAGTTTTTTTATCTTTTGGTGTGAACCCACATTTTGTTGTTACTCAGCTACCGTAATAATTATCTGTCCATAAATTAAAAGAATCTGGACGAACCGAATAAATATGTTCAGTTTTTTATAAACTATATTATTCTGTTCAATTATAATGAATAATTGTACAAATAGTTGTTATTGTTCCGAAAAATAAATGTATCTTTGTATCTTGTTCAAAGCTATTTAAATATTGAACAGTTAACAGATGTAATTAATGTTTGACAGAGCACAGCCCTATAACGATCTTCCCCCGCTTGGTGTCTTAAATATTGAGGATAACATTAAGATATTAAAGAAATTGGTAACAGCCACAAGGGCATTGGCGACTATTAATGGTAACTTAAACCGTCTCCCAAATCCGTTGATGTTAGTAAATACATTATCTTTACAAGAGGCAAAGACATCTACAGCAATAGAAAATATCTTTACAACAGAAGATGAGCTTTATAAAGCCATTTCAGACAGTTCTAAATTTGATAAATATAATCCTGCGATAAAAGAAGTTTTAAGGTACAGAGAGGCACTTTGGGCAGGTTTTAGTACCTTACAAACAAAGTCCGGGATAACAGAGCAACTAATAATAAGAATATTTAATCAAATAAAAGAGACTAATACAGAATACCGCCCACCGCAGGCAAAAATAGTAATCAAACGAGGAAAAAGTGAATTTAGTCCTGGTGAAATTGTTTATACGCCACCAAGAGGAGAAGAGATAATAAATAAATTAATGAAAAACCTCGTTGATTTTTTAAATGATGACGAAAAATATCCCATTGATCCATTGTTAAAAATGTGTATTGCCCATTACCAATTTGAAGCTATTCATCCTTTTCAGGATGGCAATGGAAGAACAGGCCGAATACTCAATTTATTGTATCTGTACAGTAAAGGATTGTTATCACAACCAGCATTGTATATATCAAAATATATTATTTCAAATAAAGATGACTATTATTATAAATTAAGTGCAGTAACACAACGACAATCATGGGAACCGTGGATTTTGTATATGTTGGATGCGATAGAAAAAACTTCTGTTATCGCCAATAATCGAATAAACGAAATTATTGAGCAAATGGATTTAACTTTTGAATATGCAAAAGGGAAAATAAAATGGTACAGTAAGGAAATAAATGAAGTAATTTTTAGCCAGCCTTACATTAAGTCTAAAATCTTAGGAAAAGTGATGCGTAAAACATCCAGGACAACACTCACCAAATATATGAACGAGTTGGTAGAAAACAAAATATTAAGGCCAAAAAAAATAGGAACGGAAGTTTATTACTTAAATGATGATTTGTTGAGAATATTGGAGGGATAAAAAAACAAAACCAGATATTTATGGATTGAATATTCATTCCCTCAAAGCAAAGATATGCAGAAAAAAAATATTGAATGAGCAAGGTTTTAGTTACCGGTGCCAATGGCTTTATCGGCAGTAACCTTTGCCGGAGGCTGCTTGCAGATGGGTATGAAGTCCACGCACTGGTGCGAAAAAGTTCTGATTTACAGTTTGTTGAGAGTTTGCCATTACAAATATTTTATGGCGATATTACACATCCTGAGACACTGAATCCGGCAATGGAAGGCGTACAGAAAGTTTTCCACGTGGCGGGATTGGCTGCTGACTGGGGACCTTTTTCGCTTTTTGAAAAGATAAATTTTCGCGGGACGCAAAATGTGGCCAAGGCAGCTGAAAAAGCCGGCGTGAAACGTTTCGTTTATGTCAGCACGGTGGCTTTCCATGGATTCGGGAAGCAAAACGTAACAGAGGATGATCCGCCGGCAAACAACCTGATTCCCTACGCGCAAACCAAACTCATGGCCGAGCAATGGCTTTGGGACTTTGCCAAAAGCACGTCGATAGAGATAACAGTCCTTCGCCCGGGAAATGTTTATGGCATCAACGACAGGACGTTTCTTTTTAAATATATTGATGCCCTTTTGCAGGGAAAATTTGCCGAAATAAACTACGGCCGCAGCAAGACCTGTCCGGTTTACGTGGAGAATCTGGTTAACATTATGATGTTGCTTGCCACTGAACAAAAAGCTGTCGGGAACGCTTATCTTGCCACGGACGGATTGGATATTTGCTGGCATCAGTTTAATTCGGCTTTGGCCAAAACGCTGGGGATGGAGTTGCCCAAAACTTCAATACCTTATCCTGTCGCCATGGGGGCTGCCAAAGTTTATTACGGATTGCACAAAATGTTGCGGCTGAAACCAGAGCCTTTTTTAACGCCTTACCGTATCAATAATGGTGGGAAAGACTACCATTTCAGCATTCAGAAGCTAAAAGATCATTTTGGCTATTCTCCGGCAATTGGATTGGAAGAAGGGCTGAAACGAACGGTGGAGAGTTATCGGAAACAAAATCTTTGATTTATCAACATTCAGCTTTTCGCTATTTTTTTAAATTTGTACTTTTCTAACACCTGAAAAATTATGTTTACCGAAAAAGACCTCCAACAGATAAAATCCAAAGGTATCTCTCCTGAAACAGTCGAAAAACAGCTGGAACACTTTAAAACAGGCTTTCCGTTTATCCACCTTGCCGCTCCGGCTGTTCCCGGAAACGGTCTGCTTTCGTTTGACGAAAATGAAGTTGAAGAGCTAAAAGTTTTTTTTGACGAAAATAAAGCGGATTACGAGATTTTGAAGTTTGTTCCGGCTTCCGGTGCCGCCAGCCGTATGTTTAAGAAACTGTTTACTTTCCGGCAGGCTTTTTCAGGAACAAAGGCGGAAATCGACCGGCTTGAGCGGGAAAATGATTTGCAGAGCCTGGGTTATTTCTTTAAGAACCTGGAGAAATTTGCTTTTTATAACTTGCTGTCCGATGCCTTGCAAAAAGAGGGTCTTGACCTGAAAACGCTTCGTCAACAGAAAGATTATAACACCATTTTGGATTACATCCTTACCGACAAAGGGCTGAACTATGGATTGTTACCCAAAGCGCTGTTGCATTTTCATCTCTATCCGGATGGCGCACGGCAGGCTTTTGAAGAACATCTCGTAGAGGCGGCACATTATGCCACCGACAAAGATAACGTGGCACGGGTGCATTTTACTGTATCGCCCGAACACCAACAGGAGTTTGAAAAATCGGTGAAATCAGTGCGTGAAAAATATGAAAATCTTTTTGGTGTCCGCTTCCATGTCAGTTTCTCACAACAAAAACCTTCTACCGATACCATAGCCGTTGACTTGAATAACGAGCCTTTCCGCAATGCTGATGGCAGTCTGCTTTTTCGTCCCGGCGGTCATGGTGCTCTTATTGAAAATTTGAACGACCTGAAAAGTGAAATCATTTTTGTAAAAAATATTGATAATATTGTTCCTGACCGTTTGCGCGATACCACTTATCTTTATAAAAAGGTGATTGGCGGGTTTCTTTTTCGCCTTCAGCAAAAGACGTTTGAATACCTTGATATGCTGGAAGATGGAAATATTTCTGATGGCGAGCTGGAAGAAATAAAAACTTTTACCCGTGAGCAGCTCAATATTTTCATTCCGGCAGCCTACAAGGGTTATGAGAAAATGGAAAAAATCGACTTTCTGTTTAACAAACTCAACCGTCCCATACGCGTTGCCGGCATGGTGAAAAACGAAGGGGAACCCGGCGGCGGGCCGTTTTGGGTGGTGAACGAAGAGGACGAACTCTCCCTGCAGATTGTGGAATCCTCCCAGATGAATTTAAAAGATGCTGAACAACAGAAAATTGTCTCCGGAGCAACCCATTTCAATCCGGTGGATTTGGTCTGTGGTGTACGCGATTTTAAGGGGAATCCATTTGACCTCAGGGAATTTGTGGACCCGCAAACAGGATTTATTTCCGTAAAATCAAAGGATGGCCGTGAGTTGAAAGCGCAGGAGCTGCCCGGCTTGTGGAACGGTGCCATGGCCGACTGGATTACACTTTTTGTGGAAACGCCGCTGATTACTTTTAACCCGGTGAAAACCATTAACGACCTGCTGCGGCCACAACATCAACCGGAATAATAATATGTTTAACTTTTTTTAACAATATTTAAGTTAAAAAAGACGGAAAAATACTATTTTTGAAAAAATACAAAAACAATGATTGGAAACTTTATTTATCTCCAGAAAAGACGGATAATTCGTTCTTCATTCTGGCAGAAAAATCTCGCCATTAACATTATTGTTGGCTTTTTTATGTTCATCGTCTTGCTGGAATTACTGGCAGTAGGCTTGTTTCTTGAAAAAATATTAACCGAAACCGGAAAAGGTGTTTCACCTGAACAACTGTTGGATAAAGTGTTGATTTATTACTTTCTCGTTACTTTCATGCTTCGGTTTTTTGTCCAGGAGCTTCCCACCATGGAAATATCGCCACTGTTGCACCTGCCGATAAAGAAAAACAAGATGAGTCTTTTCCTGAACTACAGGTCATTGCTTTCATTTTTCAACTTTTTGCCTTTTTTTCTGTTTCTGCCATTTGCCATTCATTATTTACCTGCACATTATTCGGCGTTGACTGCTTTTGTCTGGTTTGTCGGAATTTTCCTGTTTGAAATGACTTCCAACTTCCTGTTGATTCGCGTCAAACGCCAGTCAACGGTGAAACCGGCTGTGGTACTGGTTGTTTTTGCACTTGCTGTTGCCATCGGATTGCTGGAAAAATTCCATATTTTTTCGTTGTCTGTTATTTCCCAGTGGTATTTCGGGCACCTGTTGCAGCAACCGGCCTGGGTGTTGCTTCCCCTTGCTACCATGCTGATTTTCTTTTGGGAAAGTTTCCGCTATATCAGGAAACACAGTTACCTCGAAGATATTAGTAAGAAAAAGAAACGTTCCGAAAAGCTTACGAGCCATTTAGAAGGACTGGAAAATCGCGGCAAGATAGGTTCAATGATTTTGAAAGAGGTGCGGCTTCTCGTGCGAAACAAGCGGTCAAAACAAATGATCTTTTTTATGTTGCCTTTCATGTTACTGTATGGATTGATATTCTATCCCGATCCCAAAAACATGAGCCACAATACCATTCTTGACTTTGTCGGAATTTTTACCTCCGGCGGTTTCCTGATTGCTTATGGCCAGTATATTCTTGCCTGGGAGAGCCGTCATTTTGATTTTATTTTGTCAGCAAACATCAAAACGGACGAATTTTTCAGGGCAAAATATTATCTCATGACTATTCCCACTATGTTACTGTTCATTCTGACTATTCCCTATGTCTATTTTGGGACCAAAATATTGGCCATTAACTCAGTTATGCTGGTCTATAATCTTGGTATTAACGCGCCGCTACTGCTGTTTCTCGCTTCTTTCAACCGGAAGCGCATGGAACTCGACCGCGGACAGATGATGAACTATCAAGGCGTTGGTATTAATAACTTTTTAAACGTCATTCCCTTGCTGGTTGTGCCTGGTTTGCTGGATTTGCTCTTTTCCGCTCTCTTTGGCCACACCATTTCTATGGTCATTATTGTTGTTCTTGGGCTGATGGGAATACTCTTTCACCGGCAGCTCATCCACATGGCTGGGCAGTTTTTTATGAAAAACAGATATAAAATCGCGGAAGGATACAGAAGTAGTTAGGATGTGGGGATGTAATGAAAAAACTTATTAATGAATGGATATAATAAAATAGGAAGTATAAATAAGGATTGGTTTTGTGTTAAAAAAAGTACAGTTATAGAATATATAAAGTCAATTAAAAATGAAGCAAAATTTAATTAAGAAGCCTTGTCCAATTTGCAAAACGCCAATAGGAATAGGTTTGTTTACTAACAGGGAGAAAATTACCCGTTGTCCAAGTTGTGGCACATTATTAATTGAAAATCCAAAAAGAATAAAAATGGCGTTATTCTTGCAAATTGGAGGAATTTTATTGTGGATTGCTTTATATTATTGGATTGGGGCCGGCTCATTATGGCTTCTGCTGATTGTAATATTAGCCTTGGTAATCTCAGTGGCATTATTTAACTTTAAAACCGTAAAAAAGGATTTCGTTATACGAAGTAAACTATCAAACGAAATCTCCTATATCAACAAGTCTGATTGGAATGAGGTAATAAAGAAAAATAATTTTGAAATTATTGAGGAATTAAATAAAGATGCTGCAGCCGATAGAAGCTAAACGAGATGTGTGTAGTATGCTGATATTTAATTGTATAGTATTAGAATAACAAATAAAATTTAACATGGAAACCATGATACAAGTTGAAAATTTGAAGAAAATATATGGCGGGCGAACGGTATTGAATGTTCCCGGAATTTCCGTTGAAAAGGGCGAAAGCTTTGGCCTTGTGGGTAACAATGGTGCCGGTAAGACCACACTTTTCAGGCTGATTCTGGATTTAATCCGTGCGGATGGAGGCCGTGTACTGTCGCTTGGAGAAGATGTTTCCAAAACAGAAGACTGGAAAAGTTATACAGGTTCCTATCTTGATGAAGGATTTCTGATTGATTACCTTACTCCCCGCGAATATTTCCTGTTTGTAGGAAAGCTCAATGGGATGAGCCGCGGCGATGTGGAACAGTTTACAGGCAGCCTAAAAGCTTTTTTCGGTACCGATATCCTACTGGAGAAAAAATATATCCGGGATATGTCCAAGGGAACCCAGAAGAAAATGGGAATCGCTGCCGCACTGATGATTGAACCGGAAGTGTTGGTGCTGGATGAGCCTTTCTCCAATCTGGATCCCACTTCCCAGTTCCAATTAAAAGAATTGTTGAAAGAGTGGCAGCAAAAGAAAAAGGTTACCATGCTCATCTCTTCACACGACCTGAATCATGTAACGGAGGTGTGCGAACGGATTGTGGTTTTACACGAAGGAGAAATTGTCCACGATTTGGAAACCAACGAAAATACACTGAAAGAGCTGGAAGCTTTCTTTGCCGTGAAAGGTGATTAATGTCTTTTTAAAGTTTCCATACATAAATTTTAGAGAAGGTCACGCTGGCACGTCCATCAATTTAGAGAATCTGTTAATCTTCATTTGTAAAACCATTAGATTTTAAAAAGCCAATAAGTTTATTCATAGCTATCCCCCTGTGACTAATTCTATTTTTAAGTTCGGAAGACATTTCACCAAAAGATTTGCTAAAACCATCCGGCTGAAAAACGGGATCATAACCAAAACCACCCCCGCCCGTCCGCTGCAAGAGAATCCGGCCTTCCACCTTACCATCAAACAGATACTCTTTGCCATCGAGCCATAGCGAAACCACTGTTTTGAAACGCGCTTTCCGGTTTTTCTCTTTATCCAAAGCCTCCAACAACTTGGTCACGTTTTCGTCGTACGTGGCATTTTCGCCAGCAAAGCGTGCTGAATACACACCGGGTGCACCGTCCAATGCATCTACCTCCAGACCAGTATCATCAGCAAAACAATCCAGCCCGAAGCGGTCATACACATAACGGGACTTTTGCGAAGCATTCTCCGCCAGCGTTTTTCCCGTTTCAGGAATATCTTCCGGAAAGTTCAGTTCTTTAAGGGAAAGCACATCAAAGAGCCCATGGAGTAAAGCTCTAATTTCCTTCAATTTATAGGGATTGTGAGTGGCAAACACTAATTTTTTCATAATTCAATTTTTTTATCCTGTCCAAGTGCAAAGATAGGAATTGACTCATCTGAAAATGAAAAAATCAGTTATTATAATTCTTTTTTGGCAGGGTGCCCTATCCGCTTTAGTCTCGAAACCATAAGTAGCTCTATGGCATAATAATAAAGCCTATCATGGCCAACTCCAATACTTTCAGGTTTGTAACCTGAAAGTATTGGAGTTGGCCTATGTCTCCTTTGTAGTAAAACCCCACAACCAGCGGACGCTGGCACCATTTTCTTTTCCCAACATACAAAATCAACCCATCCTTTGTGCCCCTTTGTGCCCCTTTGTTCAACGCATCACGTGTTCTGTGGTTCATAAAACAAAAAAGCCCTCATGTTTCCATGAAGGCTTTAAAAAGGTTGGCGACGGCCTACTTTCCCACTTGGTATAGCAGTATCATCGGCGCTGGCAGGCTTAACTTCTCTGTTCGGAATGGGAAGAG
>WFNG01000174.1 GCA_015488735.1 Bacteroidales bacterium
CAGGATGTATTTTTCCATGTGTTCAACCATCTGCATCAAAATAACAAGCAAATAATCATTACCTCCGATAAACCGCCCGTTGAGTTAAAAGGTATGGAACCCCGTTTGCTTTCAAGGTTTAAATGGGGACTTGCTGCCGACCTTCAGGTGCCTGATTTGGAAACCCGGATGGCCATTTTACAAAAGAAATTGTACACCGATGGTATTGAGATGCCCTACGAGGTTATTGAATATCTTGCCTACAGCATTACCACCAACATTCGAGAGATGGAGGGAGCACTGATTTCGATTATGGCTCAGTCGTCGTTGAATAAAAAGAAAGTTACGCTCGACCTGGCGCGCCAAATGATTGATAAGTTTGTAAAAAGTACCGTGCGCGAAATTTCCATCGATTATATACAAAAGGTTGTGTGCGACTATTTTAACCTGCCGGTGGAGGCCATTAATTCCAAAACCCGGAAAAGAGAAATTGTGCAGGCACGTCAGTTGGCCATGTTTTTTTCGAAGAAACACACTAAAAACTCATTGGCAACCATTGGTATTCATTGTGGAAATAAGGATCACGCCACGGTTTTACATGCCGTTAAAACCATAAACAACCTGATGGAAACCGACAAACAATTTAAGGTTTACGTTGAAGACATCGATCGTAAACTGAAAATGTAAAATACTACCCAACATATTTTGAAAACCCGCCTGTGAGCGGGTTTTTTTTTGTTCTGCCAAACCTCGTATGTTTGCAAAATCAAAAAAGAAAGGTTCATTTAATTCTATTTTTGTTTTATAGAATTTAAATGGGAAAAGACAGGTGATCATGTTAAACCAAGATACATTTATATGATATCGCCTGAAAGAAAAAGTCCCTGTCTTTTACTTTCTCATAAGTCAGGACAAAGTATCAAAAGCTGCATATAGATGATATGCAAGCTAGCATTAAACACGAGGAAAGACTGTGGAGGAGTCCCATTATAAAAACCTTAAAATTTAAGTATTATGAAAAAAGTCATTAAACAAAATGTTGGGATTGATGTCTCCAAAAAAGATTTAGCCGTATGTTTAATTTTTCTTTATGATGATTTGAGTAAGAAAATCAAAGGAACCAGGAAATTTGGTAACAATGAAACCGGGTTTAAAGCACTACATGAATGGGTAGAGAAAAAAAAGGACGGTGATATTCCGGTAAATTTTACGTTGGAACCAACAGGGGTTTATCACGAAAACTTAGCATATTTTTTAAATGACAGGAAACAGTTAGTTCATATAGTGCTAACCAAAAAAGCAAAAAGATATGCGGAGAGTTTAGGGACAAACTCAAAAACTGACAAGTTGGATTCAAAAGCTTTAGCTCGGATGGGTGTGGAGCGGGAATTGGAAATATGGCAACCGGGGTCGCCAGTATTCCGCAAATTAAAAATGCTGACCAGAGAAAGAAGTTCAATGATCAAAATAAGGGTAATGATCAAAAATCAACTGGAAGCAATAAACCATTCAGCCTTTGAAAATAAAAAATCCATTAACAGGCTCAGACGTTTGATAAAAGAACTGAACCTGAATATTGCAAGGATTGAAAAAGATATTGAAACAATAGTGGATAATAATGATGAGCTTAAATCAAAAGTTTTGAAAGTAACCACTATTCCTGGTGTAGCTTTTTTAACCGCGATTACTATCATAGCTGAAACGGATGGCTTTGCGTTAATAAAAAGTATAAAACAAATTGTAGCTTATGCCGGGTTAGACATTAAAATAAGGGAATCAGGAAAATGGAAAGGAAAAGCAAAAATATCTAAAGCAGGAAATGTACATATTCGAAAAGCACTTTATTTTCCTGCATACACTTCCATTAGTCACTCCAAGAATTATAAGCTTTTTTATGAACGCTTACTCGATAAAAAAGATGTTTCATTAATAGCCGCTGTCGCTGTACAACGTAAGTTGTTAGGTCTGATATATACGTTATGGAAAAATGATACGGTTTATATTGAAAACTACAGAAAACAAAAAGCTGCATAAAAAATAGACATCAGGTAATGCAGAGATTAAGCCTTCTTTCTGCTTTGTTGCTGAGAGTAAAAAAGTAGAGGAGCAAAAAGCTCCCCTACACAAGATAGACTTCAGTACAAAGCTTCGACTAAAGCCTTCTTTCTGCTGATGCAAAAATATTAAAAAAAATTTGGATTTTAACACAGTATCTTTCAGGGTTCTTTAAAGTTTCTTTGTTTTACCCACCGGTTTCACCGATGGTTATGCATATTAAACCACTCCGTGGTTCGGTTTTGGAAAAACGGGGTAAAGCAAACGGCTTTTTGTGTTGAGACGAACGGCCGTTCGCCTCAACCAAAAACCTTATAGGCAGTCTAACGTTCAATACGCTCGTTTTACCATTATCTCTAAGCTCGTCCAGATTTTCCCGCCCCCCAAAAAACAACAGGTGTTCATTGTATCTGATTGCCACGGGTCTCCTTCCTGTCCAATTTTGTTATCAGAGCAAGCACCGACCCTCGCAAATTATTGCTCCGCATTATTGTTGTGTACTGGAATCTGAACGAGCTTTGGGTCTCATGTCAAAAAAAAAGCTCCCCGGGAAAACCCGAAGAGCCTTTTGAAAAAGACAAACACAATTAATAAACTTTAACCATTTTACGCGTAGCCAAAGCACCGTCTTTTGTAAGTACTTTTACTATATATACTCCCTGCGGAAGGTTTGTTGTGTGCAAATCAACAGTATTAACACCCGGCTTCAGGCTTACCGACTCGCTTACAACAACCTGCCCGATTTGGTTGGTTACTGCCACCTTGACCTTTGAAGCCTGTTTCATGGTGATATTAACCGAAGCATCAGAAGTTACAGGATTGGGATAGATATTACCAAACTCTTTTAAATAGGCCGAATGAATTTCATCAATGCCAAGATAAGCCTCTCCATCTTTGAGAGTTACAATAATAGTTGCCGTAGGATTATCCTGCGAAAGGGTAATGGTGGCAGTCTGACTGTTTACTCCCACATACTCGGCACGCAATTTATAGGTTCCGTAAGCCAGTTGCGAGAAATCAAATGTTCCATCGTCAGCAGTACGCACGTAACCAATGGGATTTCCGTTTTCATCCATCAGCAACATCATAACACCATCAACAACACCACGGGTACTCTGTGCATTTACAACACCCTCTACAGCAGCATTGCCACTATTGGAAGTACCCTGAGGAACCATATAAATGTCGTATGATACAATCGGGAAGAACGGAAATACCGGCCACGCCTCTTCCCACGACAACGAATTAACATAGTAGGTTGGAACGTACTGGCCAAAATATGCCGATTGATCTGACAGCTCAGCCTGAACAAAATAGACACAATGTTCAAAAGGATTGGCTTCAAATTCGTACGAGCCGTCTGCATTTATTTCAGCAGTGTCAATGGCTACAATGTTTGTCCATGATGTATCAAACACCATCAAATAAACACTTCCCGCATCGGCACTTGTGCCGGTACTATCG
>WFNG01000175.1 GCA_015488735.1 Bacteroidales bacterium
AATATCTGCGTTGTAATTGGAATACAGCTATTTCGGCAGATCCTTTTGATAAAAGCGGACTCTATTTCGGTGGCCAGTTTCTTTTCCACACAACCGATCACGGAAACAGCTGGGCCATCATTTCACCAGATCTCACCACTAACGATACTGCAGAACAACACCAATCACGAAGCGGCGGTTTAACTTACGATGCAACCGGTGCCGAAAACTATACCACCATTACCGCTATCGGACCGAGCCCGGTAAAAAAAGGTGTTATCTGGGTTGGAACCGATGACGGGAACATTCAGCTGACAAAGGATGGCGGGCAGCATTGGGAGAATCTGGTAAAAAAGATGAAAGGACTTCCGAAAGGGAGCTGGACAGCGCAGGTTGACCCGTCTACTTACCATGCCGGAGAGGCCTTTGTGGTAATGAATAATTATCGTAAACACGATTTTTCCCCTTACCTTTATCATACCACTAATTTTGGAAAGACGTGGGAGAACATGGTTAGTAAAGACAATATTTTTGGCTATTGCCTGTCGTTTATTCAGGACCCGGTGGAGCCGAAGCTCATGTTTCTGGGTACCAGCAGTGGATTATATATCAGTATCGATGGCGGTAACAACTGGAAACACTGGACAAAGAATTTCCCTGCCGGAGTTCCTACCCGCGATATGGTTATCCAGCCGCGTGAAGCCGACCTCGTGGTAGCCACTTTTGGACGTTCCATTTTTATTTTGGACGATATCCGGCCACTGCGCCAACTGGCAGCACAAGGAGTAAAACTTCTTAACGATACCATTCATGCTTTTGCGCCACCGGTTGCTTATGAAGTAAGCTGGAAAGGCGAACCGGGAGTTTTTGTAGGTGGTGCCAGCTATTTTCACGGCCAGAACAAACCCATGGGCGCAATGCTTACTTTTTCGGTTAACGAAGGCGCGAAAAAACAGGCCTCAGCTCACAGTGGCACTTCAGGACAAATGAGACACCCCGGCAACATGCATCAGGTACAAAAAATGCCTCCGGGAAAAAAGGTAACCATTAAAATAATAAATCAGAATGGCCAGACTGTTCGGACACTTTCCGTAGTTCCCAAAACCGGAATTAATCGCGTCATCTGGTATCTTGACCGTAAAGGGTACCGGTTTCCCGGCAGCCCGAAACCAAAAAAAAATGCCGTCCAAAGAGGTGGTGGCGGCTACGCAATTCCAGGAACATACAAATTGGTATTCTCCTATCAGGGACATTCCGATTCAACTATGCTGACTGTAAAATCAGATCCACGGCAAAAGATCTCAGCGAAAGCCATGAAAGCCAATTATGCCCTGGTTCAGCCGGTATTGAAGAAATTACAATCGCTTGCTGAAGCTGTAGATCGCATGAGAGAAAGTAAAACAACCATGCAAGAGGTAAATAAATTGCTTCCGCAGGAAAAAGGGAAAGACCTGACTGCTTTCCGGAAACTTTGCAAGGTTACCGGAGACTCCATCAAGGCCATTAACGATGCAATTTTCCCACCGAAAAATGTACAGGGAATATACAGCAATCCGAAACTGGTTATGTCTAAACTACAGAATGCTTATGGAATTATCTTCGAAAAAGAGCCACTGAATACCACGCAGAAGCTTGTCCTTAAACAGTCTGATCAAATCATTAGCAACACGTTGCAGCGTATTGATAATTTTTACAAAAATCAATGGGTAGCTTATAAAAAAGCAACAGAAAAGATGCATCTTTCATTATTTAACAAAGAAGAACAGAAATGAAAATGGAATAGGGAAGTTGCATTTAGAATTAGAAACTACACTCAATACAACATTCCGAAATACCACAAGGGTATGCTGTTTCCGTAGCCATATTCAATATCATCTTTAACAACATAAGCATGCTCGTTGCCTGCAATTTGTTTCCGGCTTTTATTTTTCCCGCCTACTTCAAACAGAAAATGTCCGTCAACCAGAAAATTACCACTGACAGGCAGCGTACAACTATGTGCAACAGACAATTGGTTCAGAAAAAATGTCTCCCGGATATTCCCGGTATTTTTGTCTTTGGGAGAGAGCACACTCATTAAATTAGTGTTATTCAGATACACTTTTGCCGGTTTCCCCAACGCCCTTATCCCTTTGGTGTTACTTTTTAGCAGCAACACCAGGTTTGTTCGCTCAAGATAATAAAAATAATCAGGAAGGATATTCCTCGAGACCTCCATCATTTCAGCTATTTTACTCATATTGGGTTTAAAAGGAGAACTCTCGGTAATTATTTGAAGCAGAAGCTTCAATTTGTCAATACTGGCTGTTTTCAATCCCATGTATTTCGGAATATCCACTTCCAGTATAGTATTGATCATTGCATGAAGACGCAATGCAAATTGCCCCTCCTTATAAAAAGGATAATAGCCATGCTTAAGGTAATTTTTAAATAAAGGAAGGGGTTTCTGAATTTCAAATACCCTGTTTTCTTTGCATAACGTTTCCAAACTAACAGGCTTGACCTGAATACCCGCTTCAAACAAGAGGAATTCACGAAATGATAAACCATGAAGTGTGTAGGACAGAGCACGCCGACTTAAATCACCAAATCCTTTATAAATATCCAATATCGAACTTCCGGTAAAAACAACATGGAGACCGGGATAACTATCGTAAATATTTTTTATTTCTTGTGACCAGTTTCTGTATTTATGCACCTCATCAATAAATAAGTATTTACCACCATACTTATAAAAAGAACCAGCAAGGCTGAAAAGATTATTTCTGGAAAAATAAATGTTATCTACTGAGACATAAAGACTTTCATCCTCAATCTTTCTCAGTTTGATATGTTGCAATAGCAAGGTGGTCTTACCTGTTCCACGTGCGCCAATAATGGAGATTAAGCGGGCATTCCAGTCAATATCTTTGTATAAATACCTTATAAACCCTGTGTTTACGTGGTTTATAAGGTCGCGATAAATTGTAATTAATTCGTCCATAATCAGAAAGTTGACTAATTTGTAATGCAAATATAATAAATAATGCACTTATTTTAGTGCAATAAGCAGAAATTATGCACAGTGTACTTAACAAAAACTTCACTTAACAATTTTATTATTCATCTGCGATTAGTGAGCCTGATGCAGTAGGTTAGTACTCAGGCTTTCAGCTCCAGCAAAGTAATTTCGGGAAGTATTCCAATACGGCCCGGATAACCAATGGATCCGAGTCCGCGGTTGACATAAATCTGTCTTCCGGAAGCCTTATCGGTATATAATCCTGCCCATTCTTTGTACATATACTGCGCAGGACTCCATTTGAAGTCCTTGTATTCGATACCAAACTGAAAACCATGTGTATGACCTGATAGCGTGAGATCCATATCATAATTTTCAGGAATAACAACATAATTCCAATGAGAAGGATCATGTGTCATGAGCAGTTTAAACATATCTGGCTCCAATCCGAATGTTGCTTTTTTCAGATTGCCTCTTCTAGGAAAACGCAGATGAGCGCCCCAGTTCTCAGAGCCAACCAATGCAATCTGCTGATTACCACGCGTAAACCTCACATGGCGGTTGTTCAGTAATTTCCAGCCAAGACGTTTGTAAAATGCATACAACTGGTTCATATTTCGTTGTTTGGCAGCTTTGCTGGGCCAACTCACATAATCACCATAATCATGGTTTCCCAGTGTGGCATAAACGCCCATGGGAGCCTTTATCATACTCAGGATTTTTTCAAAACGGAAAGCTTCTTTGGTGGTAAAATTAACCAAATCGCCTGTAAATAAAATCAAATCAGGCTTAAGGGCCATAATCCGCTTTATGGCTTCCATCAACGGTTTTTCGGAATTCCATGTTCCCAAATGCAGGTCTGAAATCTGCACAATGCGCAAGCCGTCAAAATTTTTAGGCAGGCGTCCACAGGAAAGTTTTTCATGAACAACATTAAACTCATAAACCCATTTAAACATGCCTGTGAGCATGGTTCCCAACACCAAACCTCCTGAAAGATAGCCCATATACTGCAAAAATTTACTTCGGCTAATTCCTTCTTTTTCCTCGAGAATTCCCCTTCGTTGCTTTTTGCTGGCAAACACCGGAATTTTTTGAATTACCCGCCACAAATCGGCAATCAGCAAAAAAAGCAAAGGAAACATTTTAGCTATATAAAACACCAGAATAAATCCAATCCAGTATGTACGCAGAACATCGTTCCAGTCCTGTATCGGCCGAAAGACACTGGCAATAATTAGTACAGCCACCATCATCATTGGCAACCAGAAAAGAAATGTAACAACGTATTTGTGCCAGAAATGATAATTAAAAATAGTTTTTCGCAAAGCAGACCACAGGTATAAATCAGCAAAAAACAGGACAACTATCAATAGATACTGATTTTTATATAGCGGTAGCTGGTGAGCCATAACAAAATAGCCGGCAACAATCAGCAACAATCCGGCGAAGGGAGCAATTTTAGAATTTAGTGATTTGATAGCGCAAAGTTTTAGTCATTTTAAGTATTGTGGCCGCGAATATAATTCACAAGCCCGTGGGCTTCAAAAATTCCCATAAGCTTTTCCGGTAGCGGGGCAAAAGTAAAGCTTTTATCATTGATGCTCAGTATGCCTTCTTTAAAATCAATGGAAACAGTATCTCCGGGCTGGTAGGCATCCACCGCTTCCGGAAGCAAGATAATAGGCAGTCCCTGGTTCACCGATGAACGGTAAAAAATACGGTTTACCGATTTACAAATCACAGCCTGCACACCGGCATAAGACAATCCCACGGCGGGATGCTCACGAGAACTGCCACAGCCGAAATTAGCACCTGCAACAATAATATCACCTTTTTGCACCCTTTCGGTAAAATGCACATCGAAACCTTTAAACAGATACGGCATAATCTTCTCGGCCTCCGAGCTCAACACACTGTACGTCAGGTTTCCGGCAAACATTTGATCAGTATTCAGGTCATTGATATCCTTATAATTCCAAACATTGTTTATACGGCGATTATCGTCTTTGGCAATGGTTACTGTATTGGTTTGCGGGATAGAATAGGGAAATTTATCATCACTTTCCACACCTCTCGGATCCACTATCTCACCGGCTAATGCCGAATAAGCTACCGTGGCCGGTGAAGCGAGATAAATAGAAGCTTCTTTGTTTCCCATGCGGCCTTTGAAATTGCGGTTGGCCGTGGAAATAACCGTGTAACCGTCAGCGGGAATCCCCTGTCCTGTGCCAAGACAGGGACCACACGAAGCGGACAACACATTGGCGCCGGCATTGAGGAATACCTCAATCAGCCCCTCTTTCATGGCTTGCAGGTAAATTTTCTGGGAAGCAGGCACAATCACCATTTGAAAATCATCGGGAAGTTTTTTCCCTTTCATTATCTCGGCAGCAACCTGCAAATCTTCTAA
>WFNG01000176.1 GCA_015488735.1 Bacteroidales bacterium
GCTATTTCTCAAATATTTACAGTTTTCATAGTTAATTTATAACAAGTCTGATTAAAAAAAGCAAATGAAATAATTAGAAAAAAGCTTTACTATTACAAATCAGGGGATTTAAAAATGGGATTGCTTTTTTAATATCTTTGTCTGATATGTTTACAAATTAGCCCCAATGAAACTCTCTTTTTGGAATTTAATAATGCTGATAGCTTATGCTGTGGTATGTATTATCATCGGACTGGTAAGCACAAAAGGCAACAGAGATGATGATTACCTGATTGCAGGGAGAAAAATCGGGCTGTTCGGATTTGTGTCAACGGTGGTAGCCAGTTATATCGGAGGGGCGGCTATTGTAGCTTATTCTGCTTACGTTTACAAATTTGGAATTTCCGCTATCGCCGTTTTTGTGGGCACAGCAGCGGGATTTTTACTTTTTATTCCGTATGCCCTGAAACTGCGAAAATTCAGTACCAAAAAGAAATTCCTGACACTTTCCGACTGGTTTTACTTCAAATATGACAAAAAAACCGGTGTGGCTTCCGCCCTGATATTATTTGTGGTTTATTTCGGAATGCTGCTGAATCAGTTTATTGCCGGCAGCAGTATTCTTGCCAACATCAGCGGATGGAGTTACGAAACAGCATTGATAGCATCAGCTTCAGTTATCACCATTTATCTTTTTGCCGGCGGATTTAAATCAGTAGTTAAAACAGATGTGTTTCAGTACATCATCATGTTTATTCTGTTTGTGTTGCTGGCTTATGTCTTATTAAAAGGAGACCGGCATTTTACAAAACAGATAACTGATGTTTCCGACATGAACATTTCCATGACCATAGCCTTTATCTTTTTTGGTATTCTTATTATTTTTCAATCGGCAGAATACTGGCAACGGGTATATGCTGCCAAAAGTAACAAAGTGGTAAAAACCGGATTTATCACTTCGGCTGTTTTAGTACTGGTTACAGGGCTGGCTATCACCATTGTTGGGCTGTCGGCCCATTATCAGGTTCCGGGGATTGCCCCGCGCAATGCTTTTGCCGAAGGATTAAAGGTTCTGGCACCCGAAAAGTTTATCGGAGCCGGACTGGTATTGCTTTTTGCAGCCATAATGAGTTCGGCAGATACCATAATTTTTGTACTGGCTTCCAGCGTTGCCAAAGATTATATCGCCCACTTTTCAAAAAAGGAGGTTACGCAACATAACCTGAAAATGCAGACGAAAATTTTTATTGTTTTGTTTTCCTTTGTGGGATTTCTGCTGGCCTTCTATTTCCGAAGTATTATTGATGTTATTGTTTTTATTACAGGGGTAGGTTTTACCATTGTCCCCGCTGCCATTGCCTCTTTCCATTTCAAGATAGAAAAACAGGCCGCTTTGGCCAGCTTTATATCCGGAGTAGTTTATGTATTGATTTTGTTTGCTTCGGGAAATCTGCTTCCGGAACTAAGTGTAGCTTCTTTTGTTGTGGCGCTGGTATTTCTATTAGTGTTCCAACTTATTTTCCGTAAGAAAAGAACAACCGCATAAGTTGTCTATATTTGAACATGCAAATTTCCCGATCTCAGCGAAAAGCTTATCTTCTTGCCTTGGTGGCGGTACTGTTTTGGTCCACCATTAGCTCTGCTTTTAAAATAACGCTGCGTTATCTGAATGTTAATGACCTGCTCTTTTGGGCTGTGGTGAGTGGAATTCTTGTGTTGGGAATTCTGAACATGACCGGGAAAAGTCCGATACGTTTTCGTACACTTTCGCCAAAACAATGGTTCATGTCAGCCCTTATGGGATTTTTAAATCCTTTTCTCTATTACCTTGTATTGCTCAAAGCTTATCAACTTCTCGAAGCACAGGAAGCCGGCACTCTCAATTATATCTGGCCCATTATTCTGGTCTTATTTTCCATTTTGTTTCTCGGCCAGAAAATTAAGCCACAGGCCATGCTGGCAATTTTTGTCAGCTTCTTTGGCATATTGATTATCAGCACCGGCGGACATCCCTTTTCGCTGAAACTTGCTCACTCCATGGGTGTAGCTCTGGCGGTGGGCAGTGCCTTTTTCTGGGCAGGCTATTGGATATTAAATATGAAAGACCCACGGGAAGAAACCGGTAAAATATTGCTAAACATGCTTTTCGGCCTTTTTTATCTGATGATTTATTTTGCGTTTTCGCAAAAATGGCCGGCCATCCCCTCATTGCCCGGACTTCTTGGAAGTGTTTATATCGGAATATTTGAAATGAGCCTGACTTTTGTCATCTGGCTGAAAGCATTGAACTATTCGGCCGACACCGCCAAAGTGAGCAACATGATTTACCTCTCCCCTTTTCTCGGGCTTTTTTGGATAAGCCATACCGTAGGAGAAAACATCCATGGCTATACGCTGGCAGGACTTGCGTTTATCGTTGGAGGAATATTACTACAACAATGGCAGAGAAAATGAGTTAACTATTTTTTGTAAACATCACCTGATCCGGAAGCATTTACTTTTAAAACAGCGGGATTACCTGTGTAGCCCAAATCGCCTGAGCCTGCAAGTGTGGCTTCCAGCTTGTCGATAGCATGAACAGTCATATCGCCGGAACCGGTATTTTTCACATTTACACTAACCGCTGCCAGTCCGCCGGCTTCCACATCACCGGAGCCAACAACCACAGCCGTTAGCTGAGCGGTACGACCATTAAGCGCTACATCGCCCGAACCTGTAACCTTTAAGGTGCAGTTTTCCAGTTGCAAACCATCGGCCTCCACGTCACCAGAACCGGAAATACCGATGCTCAGGTTACCACGTATTCCACTCACATCAACGTCTCCTGAACCACTAACTTTTATTTGAACGTTACTGGCTTTTAAAACAGCATGGGCATCACCCGAACCTGACAGAACAAATTGCAGGTTTTGTACAGAAAAAGGAGATTTACAATAAAAATCACCGGAGCCCAAAAGCATTACTTTTTGTAAAGATTTCATGGTAATGTGTACTTCCATGGTTTTAGCACGCCAGATATTTTTGGTAACCGAAATAATCAACGTATTGTTTCTGACTTCGGTTTTAATGTAGTTGAGCAGGTTACCATCGGCACGCACCACAACCGAAAAGGCATCGCCCTGTTTTACATATACGTCCACAGAACCCACAGAGGAGATGGCACTAAAACCACTGATATCTCTGGTTTGTTCTTCAACAATACCATTGCCACGTACCTGGGCATAAAGGGAGCCTGCAAAAAGCAGGGCAAAAACAAACGACAGAAGTCGTGTAGAAAAGAAAATTGTCTTTCTCATATTCATCTGAATTTAGGTTTATAAGTAAGACGAAACAGCGGGGGAAAAGTTACAAATCATTTTCTCATCATCAGGAACAACCTGATAATCGTGGTTCTATCTGATATTTAGCTACGAACCACTCATCACAGCTTTAGTTTTCCACCGGCCTGTTTTGTAGTAGGAAAAAGCCAGTGTAAGCCCTATAAACCAGGCTATGGGAATTCCCCACCAGATACCAATGGCACCATACTTTAAAGAGAGAAAGTAAGAAGCCGGGATACGGACAAACCACAAGGATATAAT
>WFNG01000177.1 GCA_015488735.1 Bacteroidales bacterium
ACCGGCTCACTGGGATTATTGCCTTCGGCTTCCATCGGACAACTCACCTCCGTTTTTGAGCCCATTCACGGCTCTTATCCACAGGCCAAAGGCAAAAATATTGCCAACCCGCTGGGCACCATCCTTTCGGTGGCCATGATGTTCGAGTATGCTTTTAAGCTGAACGGGGAAGCGGCGCTGGTGCGCGAAGCCGTGGAAAAATCGCTGGCCGAAAACTTCGTTACCGAAGACCTTACCAAAGAAAACCCACATTCCACCTCGGAAGTGGGCGATTGGATTGCAGAGTATATCCGGAAGAAATAAGTTCCTTTTAACCAGCCGTAGACTGACCAGTTTTCACCTTTCAGTCCGCCTGAGGCGGACTGAAAGGTGGAGCTTCTCGATGGCAATCTGCTATTTTTCAGCTTGTTGGTTTTCCAACCTTTCAAGTCCTGCTCGACTTGAAAGGTTAACCGGCTCTTTTCTCCTTTCAGGTCGGAAAAGACCTGAAAGGTGGTAATGTTATTTTACTCCAGAAAATATTCTTCCATACCCGGTTTTATTTTGTTCTCTTTATGGAAAAGAACAAATTCATCAAAGGAACCAAACAAAGAAAGGCCTTCTTCGCGGGATATGGCCGTTGGTTTTTTTGACAAATAAGCATTGTAAGACGAATATTTCCATTTGTCATAGTCTTTGACTAAACCATGATGGACAGGGTTGCGGTGAATGTAAACAATCAGGCAGGCAAAATAATCTTCATCATCCACCAAAATCCGTTTAAATGGATAGAGAAATAACCTGCCGCTTCTTTTGTGGGCAATGTTAAATGACCGTGTGTAGCTGTTAAACAGGTTGCTGAAAATTTTTGAGATTTTTCGAACCTGTTCCTCCCTGTCATTTTCAGGCATTCCCGCAACCTCCTCCGCTTCTCTGAGTGTTACCAGCAAATGAAAATGATTGGGAATGAGGCAATAAGCTACAATATGGGCAACGGGTAAAATGTATCGGTGCAGTTTCCTGAGAAAAAAGAAATAGTCTTTTTCCGTAACAAACAGTTTATCGTGGCTTATTGCTTTGTTGTAAATGTGATAAGTCCTGCCTGGTTCAAGTTTTTCCAGTTTGTTGGTTGTTTTTGAAAAATCCATAAGTGTGAAGTTTGGAGAAGATAAAGTTATAGAAAAAATTCATTTGGGGTACTTTTTTCGGCCTTATTTTCAACCTTTCAAGTCTTGTTCGACTTGAAAGGTTAACCATCTCTTATCTCCTTTCAGGTTGCCTCGTACCTGAAAGGTGGGTTGTAAAGAAAAACAATACTACAAAGCCGTTTACGACATGCCCTGATTTCCCCCGACCTTTCAAATCAAGCGGTGTGTTTTCCTATTTTTGCAAAAAACACTGTCTTATGGAATACTACGATTTAATCCGCAGCCGCGAAACGTTGAGAAATTACGACCCGGAGCGTAATGTACCGGAGGAGGTACTGAACCGGATTCTGGAAGCAGGTCGGCTGGCGCCTTCGGCCAGCAACCGCCAGCCCTGGACTTTTGTGCTGGTTTCTTCCGAAAAGGTACTGCGAGAGGTTACCGCCAGTTATCAAAGAACCTGGTTTCAGGAGGCTCCCCATGTATTGGTGGTGGTAGGCGACAAAACCAAATCATGGGTACGCCCTTATGATGGTTACGATTCCATAGAGACCGACCTGGCCATTGCTATGGACCACATGATACTGGCTGCCGAAAATGAAGGTGTTGGTGCCTGTTGGATTATTGCTTTCGACTACGAAAAACTGGCCGCTGCCCTCGGTATTTCCGACAACGAAGTAGTTTATTGTATGGCAGCATTGGGTTACCCTAAAGCCGGTTACCAAAAAAAGGGGAATAAAATACGGAAACCATTGGAGGAAATTGTGCGGAGGATATAATACTAATTGTAATTCCAAATTTCCGATAAGGAATTTGGGATTTTACAATGGTAAATGCCGATATAACAGCAAAACGAGCAGATTGAATGAAATGAAAATATGCGACATTTTGATGTATAATCGGTATAAAAAACCCATCCCCCGGGTTTACGCAAAAAACACTATAATTAACGTAAAGCCTGCGAAAGGAAATACAAAAAGAAAAAAATTTGCATTTTTAGCAGCTTTTGCTTAAATAATCAGGCACTTCCTTTGGGGATATTCTCAGCTCAGCATCAAAGTATCAACCAAATTTATAAGCAATTCCGAATCCACCACGGGGATAGTTCCAATCGATATTATCGCAGGCTATCCGGCAGGTGCCGCACTCTACACAGGCTTCATAATTAATTTCAATCCGGCCTGTATTTTCATTTTGTTCGTAAACAGAGCAGGCACAAATATAAAGACATTGTTTTAGTTCGCACGATTCACAAACCGAAACATCTTTTATCACCAGATGTGAACCACCGGCTTCGTCTGTTTTATAGCCGTTTAAATATAATTTATCTTCTACTTTCATGCCATATTCCTCCATAGTTTAAACAGGTCTTTCACAAGATTGCCAATACCTATTTCTTTTTTCACGGTTTTCCAGATTAATTTTTCTTTATCTTTTACCGGAACACCATCCACATTCAACATTTCAAAAGCTGCCTGATTCAATAGTTTAGGATATTTCAACAACAAACGTTTATTTGTTTGAAGCAACTCGGGAACGCCTTTATATTTTTTAAGGTCTTTCAGAACAAAACTATCCTGAAGTTTTTTCACATATGGTAATAATGCTTTTTCTGAGAAATCACCATTTTTTGCGGCTTCAAGATATGCTTCGGCAGCAAATTTTCCGGAAGTAATGGCCAGATTCGATCCTTCTCTGTGAATGGCATCTACCATCATGGCAGCATCTCCCGCAATCATTACGCCGTTACCTACAAGCTTTGGCATCTCTTTATATCCTCCTTCGGGAATCAGATGAGCCAGAAACTCTTTTGTTTCTCCACCTGCAATAAGAGGTGCCACGGAAGGATGCTTTTTCAACTTTTCAATAAGGTCGTTAGGATTGATTTTATTTTCGATTACATCCTTAAGTACCATTCCCACACCAAGCGATACTGATTTTTTATTCGTATAAAGAAAAGCCATGGTCTCTCCGCTAAAATAGCTTCCTGTCATTTCAATGGTAACCCCCTCTTCTCCTGTAATATTGAATCGGTTATTTATCACTTCTTCGTCCAGGCCAATAACTTCTTTTACAGCAATGGCAACAGCGTCCTGCTTAATTTTCTTTCTGAGGCCCATGGCCTTTGCAAAAAGAGAATTTACACCATCGGTGGCAATAACACAGTTGGCGAACACATCACCATCAGGCCGGTCGGTTTTTACGCCGATCACCTTCCCGTTTTCCATCAGAGGCGCTCTCACCACCGTATTGTTTATAATTAAAGCACCTGCTTTTTCCGCTTCTGCTGCCAGCCAGCGGTCGAGTTTAGCTCTAAAAACAGTGTGACAGTTGTATGGCTTTTTGTTAAACAGATCGTTTCTATGGTTGAATCCCACAGAAGATCCGTCATCGAGAATCCACATTCTCTGTTCAATTACATGTCTTTCTACAGGAGCTTTACCGGGAAATTCATCTACAATGCCCTTCATACAATCGCTGTAAAAAACGCCTCCCATTACATTTTTTGAACCGGGAAATTTACCTCTTTCGAGAACAATTACCTTAACTCCGGCTTTGGCGAGCACAATGGCTGCTGATAGGCCTGCAGGTCCGGCACCTACGACGATTACATCATATTCTAGTTTACTGCTCATTTTTTTACTGGTGTTAGGTTCTTTTCTTTTAATTCCGCAATCAGTTTGGGAATAAATTTAATGGCATCTTCAACAATACAGTAGGTAGAGACATCAAAAATAGGTGCTTCTCCATCGGTATTAATTGAAATAATGATATCGGAGGTTTGCATACCTACCAAATGTTGAATTGCACCTGATATTCCACAGGCAATGTACAACTTGGAATGGACAGTTTGCCCTGTTTGTCCAACCTGCCTGGACTGCGGTACGTATCCGAGTTCAACAGCTTTTCTGGAACCTGCCCACGTGCCACCAAGCAAATCTGCCAGCTCCTTTATCATGTGAAAATTCTCTTTGTTTCCCATCCCTTTTCCTCCGGAAACAATAACATCATAAAAACCGAGGTTTATATTTCCTTCAGAAGAAACAACTTTTTTCAGAATTTTCTTAACAATCTGATCCTCTGTTATATTTGTTTTTTCCTTTATCATTTCACCCGCTTTGGGCTGTTCTACAGGAATTGCCTTAAAAACGCCGGGTCTTACTGTTGACATTTGCGGTCTGTTTTTCGGGCAAATAATGGTAGCCATTAAACTACCGCCAAAAGTTGGACGAGTCATCATCAGATTGCCGGTTTCCGGATCAATTTCCTGTTTTGTGGTATCGGCGGTTAAACCTGTTCTGAGCTCTGTGGCCACTGTACCCGAAAGGTCGCGTCCCTGCGTAGTGGCACCTATGAGAAATATCTCCGGCTTATATTTAAGAACAAGCTTTGTAAGTGCATCACGAAAGGGTTCGGTTCTGTAATCTTTAAACACCTCCTCCTCGATGTAGTAGAATTTATCTGCCCCGTATTTAAAAGCTTCTTCGGCAAGATGGGAAACAGATTTTCCAATAGATACGGCACCCACCTGACAACCCAGTTTGTTTGCCAGTTCCCGTGCTTTTGTTAACAACTCAAAAGAGACCGAATGAGCTACTCCACCGGTTTGTTCTACAAATACCCATATATTTTTATATTGGGACAATGCCTCTTTTTCTTCTTCGGTTATTTCATTCACTTTGGCCATGCTATTTTTCTTTTTTCAAAAATGGGACTAAGATATCTGAAGTTTTTTGTGTAAGCTCTTCAACGGAACCGGTAAGTGTTTCTCCTCTTTGCCGTTTTTCGGGGGTAAAAGCTTTTTTAACCTTGGTAGGAGAATGCCGCAAACCACATTGTTCCCGGTCGAGATTGACATTTTCGCCAGTCAGCATTTTAATCTCTGTCTGAGCTGCTTTTATTAACCACGGCAAGGGTGCATGAGAAAGCTCGTTCAAAGTTTCTTCGACGGTAAAAAATGCCGGCAACGGAACCTTTAGCGTTTCCTGTCCAAATTCGGTTAACCGGGTAGCAACAGCCTCTTTTTTATCAATATTTACTTCATCCAGTTTCATCAGGTAGGTAACCAACGGCATGTCGAACCGGGTGGCAATACCAGGTCCGGTTTGGGCTGTATCACCATCAATAGCCTGTTTTCCTGCAAAGAAAAGATCAACTTCTCCTTCCAGCTCTATAATTTTTTTAGCGCCCTCGTAAAGCGCATAGGAAGTAGCCAACGTATCTGAACCGGCAAAAACGCGATCAGACAAAAGATAGGCATTATCTGCGCCGCGCGATAAGCACTCTTTTAGCGCTTCCGTAGCCTGTGGAGGGCCCATAGTGATAACGGATACTTTTCCTCCGTATTCTTCCCTTAGCCTCACCGCCTCTTCAACGGCATGGGCCTCAAAAGGATTCAGGATAGCCGGAACGCCTTCCCTGATTAATGTTCCCGTTTCATAGTTTACTCTTACCTGTGAAGCGTCGGGAACCTGTTTTATAAATACCAAAGCATGCATAAATTTTGCTTTATCAAGATTAAAAGAACTTGTTTACTTTTTTATTAATGGCAAAATTATAAAAGATGCTATTATAAAAACCATTCATGTTCCACAGAAGGCTATTTTATACGCGGTAAAAATAATTCAGCAACACACAGTTACCTTTTCCTGGATTTTCATGGTTAGCAGGAAGGCTCCTTTTACGGCCAATACTTTCCGTTTGCGTATAACAACCGGCCTATTACAACAAATTTATTTTAAATGATTTAAGGCATAATAACAAAGGGGAGGGCAACATAAAATTTGATAAAAAAAGTATGCGCCAAAGGCATAGCCTTTGGCGCATATCACCATAAGAAAAGAACCCATTTTTATTTCTGGTTTCCATTCCCGAAAAGAATAATTTCATTGGCCACCACTTCGGTGATATAATGTTTACTGCCTTCTTTGTCTTCCCAGGAACGGTTTACCAGCTTTCCCTGTATGGCAGCTTCATTACCCTTGTTTAAGAGTTTTTCAGCGATTTCAGCCATTTTTCCCCAGGCAATAACGTTATGCCACTGGGTTTCAGTTACGCGTTTACCTTCGCTGTCGTTGTAATAATCGTTGGTGGCAAGCGAGAAGCGTGCCATGCGGCGGTTTTCGCCAAAAGTTTTGATTTCAGGGTCATTGCCCAGGTGTCCGATCAGGTTTACTGAATTTCTTAAAGTTGTCATGATAGTAAAATTTAATTGTTAATGAATAAGTTATTTGTTTGCCTGCATGTTGCAGAAGAATCTCTTCTCCGGTGTTTGCGACAAGATGTTTATGAACGACAGGGCAAAAGTATATCAGACCACAAAGGCGATTCGGTTAATAACCATTTACTTCCGTTTAACATTCGTTTGTAATCGGTTGTAAACGGGTATTAATCTGATTATAAGTCACTTGTTGAGTTAAATAACATTGGGTGCTGAACAGGGGAAATTACCTGTTTGATCGATTTTTCTTTTCGACAACAATTCTGTTTGAAAGAGCTGAATTATATTTAAGCGGAATATCCGGGATTCCATTCCCGTTCGTATCCTTTAACTGATGTTGCATGTATCTTGTTACCGCGAGCCATTCTGGTTCTTCCTGTATTCCTTTTTCGTTTTTGTCAAAGTCAATAATGGCATTTTTTATGTTGTGAACCGGGCTTCCATCGGCAAATTTAGGAACAACATTCACCAGTCCTTTGCTGAGTTTTTTCACCCTTCCAATGAAACCCAAAAGATAGGTGTCGGCCGTAATGCTGTAAAGTTTTGGATTCTTTTTTGAAATGTTAACAGGCTTCCCGTTAAGTACAATCTTTTGCACTTTACACAACATTAATCTTTTAGGGTTATAATATACCTTGATACCGGAGACAAAAACATAACTGTCGTCACCTTTTGAAAGTAAAAGAACCTCCATAAGATTTTTTAATTCATGACCTGTGATGTAAATTTTAGCCAGGGGATATCCGAAAACGCCGTTGCTTCCACGTCCTAACGGAAAAACCCTAAAAATATCCGGAACCGTGACAACACCCGTTTTACCTTTCAAAATATTGTCCCGGACAACACCTGAAGCAAGAAGCTCCACATCCGTACCTCCTCCGTGCGCATCGACATAGTTTTTTATTGCATCGGCAAGGAATATCCCCAAATTTGTATGCTGATATCCCTTTTCGTTGTGTTTCAATAAATTGAACGATGTTTCGGCAACCGGTTCCCTATATGAAAGATTTTCAGGCTTTAGTATTTTTTTATCAATAACATTCTTGATATAATGATTTATTTGGGCGTTAACTTTTTCGTCTCCTTTGATTTTATCATTTATGGGAATTAACTTATACTGATAGCTGACAATCTTTCCGTCTTTCACATTCAGAGTAAGTTTCCCCAAATTATGAAGAAAAGCACCCGTTTGAACAATTAAAGTATTCTTTACCTTATATGGCTGGGGAATAATAACATGTGTATGGGCGCTAATAATAATATCAACCTCTTTTGCTTTCTTGGCCAGTTTTACATCTTCGCCATAAAAGCCATCCATTCCATCGGGATATTCCCCTGAGGAAACAGGAGCCAGGAGCCCTTCTTCGTAGTCCGTCCCGCTTTTTTTATTTGGATATTCTCCGCTGTGCGACAGGCAAATGACCAAATTGACATGTTTTTCTTCTTTGAGCATTTTTGCCAGCCTCTTTACCGTTTTTATTTGCTTTTCCACTTGTACCGGTGCTTTTAACGGAGCAACATCGGCTGCATCTTTACCCAGTATTCCGATAACTCCGATTTTAACACCTTTCACATTAACAATGGCATACGGTAAAATTGTTTTGTTTTCATATAGTTTTGCCAGCTTATTGTCTTTGGGAGAATCGGGAACCGGAACCAGGTTTGAAGAAATGACCTGAGGGAGTCCGCCCTGTTTTTTTGCTGCAATAATATCCTCTGCCAGGGCATTTGGCCCATAATCAAACTCATGGTTGCCAATAGTGGTGAATTCAAATCCCATGGCTTTCATTAACGACAGCTGAAAACCGGGCTCAGGTTCAGAAGGGTTAAAAAGGGATCCCATAAAAAAGTCTCCGGCATCTAAAATTAATGTACCATCGGGGTTTTTGGCCTTTTGTTGCTTTAGCAAAGTAGCGAGGCGGGCAAAACCGCCCAACACACCACTACCATTGTTAATAATCAGCGGCGTGTAATCGGCCTGAGGGCCATCGCCATTAATTCGTGAGTGGATGTCATTGGTGTGCAAAATGGTGATAGTTTGCGCATTCAGAAAACTGAAAGCTGTAACTATAAAAAGCAACAAAAGAGAGCGTTTAATTGATTTCATTCTTATGTCATTTTAAAATGTGGGCAGGCCTGATTCATAATTCAATCACCGAAAGTCCAAAATTAAGGAATTATTCCAAACCTCTTTCACCCCTCGTGAATACCATTCATCAGTAAGTTCTTTTCTTACTTCTAGGCTTTTAAGTCTTTGGTTAATCCAATTTTTTGAATAATCCTTTTTCAGATACGTTTCCATTGCTCTATTAAAAGCTTTTTCGGGGACTTCAGCTTCCTCGATTTTCTCATACCCTGCTTTTAGTTAACCAGACTTTAAGAAGTCAACTTCAAAGACAGTCAATCTGTTTTCGCTCTGTATTTTATCCCTCTTCCACCAGTTCAAAATCAAGCTGGCGTTTTCCCATGTCCACATTTTTCACCAGTACGCGCACCGGGTCGCCGAGACGAAGTTTCTGTCCGTATCGCTTTCCGATAATTTGGTAATTGTCTTCATCGAGATAATAATAGTCGTCTTTCATGTCGTTAAAGCGGATGAGGCCTTCGCTTTTACTTTCTACCAACTCTACGAAAATGCCCCATTTGCTCACGCCTGAGATAAGCCCGTCAAAAGTCTTGCCCACTTTATCCAGCAAAAATTCTACCTGTTTGTATTTGATGGAAGCCCTTTCGGCTTCGGCAGCGAGTTTCTCCATGTCTGATGAATGCTCACATTTCTCTTCGTATTCCTCTTTGTTTACGGATCGTTTCCCTTCGAGGTAATACTCGAGCAACCGGTGTACCATGGTGTCAGGATAACGCCGGATAGGAGAGGTAAAGTGCGTATAAAACGAGAAAGAAAGTCCGTAGTGTCCAATGTTATCCGTTGAATAGTAGGCTTTTGACATGGTTCGAATGGCGATGGACTCAATCATGTTTTCTTCTCCTTTGCCTTTGATGTCAGTAAAAAGCTGGTTAAACGATTTGGCCAGGCTTTCGTGCGACTGAACCTCCAGCTTGTAACCGAGGCGGTTCAAAAACTGGGTGAACGTATTCAGCTTTTCCGGATTGGGCTGGTCGTGCACACGGTAAACAAATGTTTTGGGCTTTTTGTTGTTTTGCGGTTTCCCGATAAAAGCAGCCACCGATTTGTTGGCCAGTAACATAAATTCTTCAATGAGGTGGTTGGCTTCTTTGGACTCTTTCACGTAAGTTTCGATGGGCTTGCCTTTCTCATCCAGTTTAAAACGAATTTCGGGTGTATTGAAGTTGATAGCTCCGTTTTTAAACCGTTCGTCCCGCATGATGGTTGCCAGCGCGTTCAGTTTCAGGATTTTCTTTACAGACTCACCCTCTTCGGTTTCAATAATTTTTTGCACTTCTTCATAAGCAAACCGGCGGTTGGAACGAATCACCGTTTTCCCAAACCAATGGCTCAGCACTTCGGCTTTGTCGTTTATTTTAAACACAGCAGAAAAAGTGAGTTTATCCTCATCCGGGCGCAAAGAACAAACACCATTGGAAAGCTTTTCGGGCAACATAGGAATCACTCGGTCAACCAGATAAATAGAGGTCGCCCGCTTGTAGGCTTCGACATCCAGCAGTGTGCCGGGTTTCACGTAATACGACACATCGGCAATGTGCACACCCACTTCCCACAGACCATCGCCAAGGCTTTGCAGCGAAAGGGCATCATCAAAATCTTTGGCATCTGCCGGGTCGATGGTTATGGTCCATACTTTCCGGAAATCTTTTCGACGGGCAATTTCCTCTTGCGGGATGTCCATGCTGATTTCTTCGGCTTCCTGCTCTACATTTTTAGGGAACGAGAGCGGAAAATCATAGTCAGCGAGGATTGATTTCATCTCAACATCATTATCGCCTGGTTTGCCCAGCACCTCTACGATTTCACCAAACGGGTTGTTGGAATGTTCGGGCCAGTCAGTGATTTTTACCAGTACCTTTTCACCGTGTTTTGCTTTTTTAATCTCACTTTTCGGTATAAAAATATCGTAGGGCATGGTTTGACTGTCGGCAACCACGAAACCAAAATTCTTGCTCAGTTCCAGAATACCCACATAGTTTGTCTTTTTCCTTTCCAGAATTTCCACAATTTGGCCTTCGGGTTTGTGCCCTTTTCGAATGGGAAACAGCAGCACCTTCACATGGTCGCGGTTTAGCGCGTGATGCACGTTATTGGAGGCAATAAAAATGTCATCGCCTCCTTCATCGGAAAGGATATAAGCTTTCCCCGTTTTTTTCAAATCCACGGTTCCGGTGATGGTTTTCTTTTTGTTGGCCAGCGATTCCAGCTTGTCGGCATGGAGGATAAATTTTCCTCTTTTCACCTCGCGCAGGACGCCCTGTTCCATAAGCTCATTCAAAATGGTATAAATGAGGTTTTTCCCGGCTTTGTCTTTGATACCGAGCTTGCTGGCAATTTGCTTGTTGTTATAAGTTTTAAACGGATTGCCCGAAAAAATACTGACAATGATACCGTGTAACTGGCTTTTGGGATATTTCTTTTTCTTCATCATAATTGATTCTTTTAAATTTGGTTTTGCAGCGTGGGTATAGCTGCAATAAGTTTTTGTGTATAAGGTTGTTGGGGATGAAAATAGATGTCATCGGCATCCCCTTTTTCAATAATTTTTCCTTCTTTCATCACGATAATGCGGTCGGACATAAAGCGTACTACCGACAAGTCGTGTGAGATAAATATGTAAGTAAAGCCAAACTCGGCTTTAAGCCTGTTCAACAAATTTAACACCGTTGCCTGCACCGAAATATCAAGAGACGAAACGGCTTCATCGCAAATAATAAACCGGGGTTGCAATGACAGCGCACGGGCGATGACAATACGCTGCCGCTGGCCGCCTGAAAACTCATGTGGATAACGATGGAAATGTTCCGGCTTCAGCCCCGTTTTCACCATGAGTTCGATGGTTTTCTGCTTTCGTTCCGCGCTACTTTTATAGAGGTGGTGTATCTGCATGGGTTCCATGATGGCTTTGCCGATGCTTATACGCGGGTTGAGTGAGGAATACGGATCCTGAAAAACGATTCCCATTTTTTTACGGAAAGATCGCAATGCTTTTCGCGAAAGCGACAGAAGTTCACTTTCCTCAAAATAAATCCGGCCGCTATCGGGTTCAACGAGCCGCAGCAGACTTCTGCCGAGCGTTGTTTTTCCACATCCCGATTCACCCACCAGCCCAAGCGTTTCTCCCGGAAATACTTCGAAACTTACCTCGTTTACCGCTTTGAGCTCGTGCAGGATTTTCCCTCTCCACGATTTCTCCAGCGGATAGGCTTTTGTAAGCTTTTCGACTTTGAACAGCGGCGGTTGCCGGTACAGCGATTTTAGTCTTTTTTTACGGTTTTCAGCGGCTTCTGGTTCCGGATGAAAAGTGATGACGTTGTCCGGATTTAAAAAGTCATTCAGCGTAGCGAGCTTTATCAGCCTTTTATCCATAGGCGGATGACAGGCAAGCAGCGCTTTTGTATAAGGATGTTCAGGATGGGCAAAGATTTTACGGCTTTCGCCACGTTCCACAATTTCACCTTTATACATCACGATAAGGTCATCGGCAATACCGGAAACCACGTTCAGGTCGTGCGAAATGAAAAACAAGCTCATACCGGTTTCCTGCTGTAACCTTTTGAGCAACAGGAGAATTTCTTTTTGCACGGTTACGTCCAGCGCAGTAGTAGGTTCGTCAGCAATGAGGATATCCGGATGATTGGCCAGCGCCATGGCAATCATAATCCGCTGTTTCTGCCCTCCCGAAATCTGATGCGGATAAGTATAGAAAATTTTCTCCGGGCGGGGAATTTGTACTTTTTCAAATAGTGAAATGGTCTGCCGGTGTGCCTCTTTTTTGGAAACATGTTGATGTTGCCGGATAATTTCGACTACTTGTTTTCCACAATGCATTACCGGGTTGAGAGCTGTCATCGGTTCCTGGAAAATCATGGAAATCTTTTGCCCTCTGATTTTTCGCATGGCCTTTTCCGGAAGCAAAAGCAGGTCGGTATCCTTATAAAAAAT
>WFNG01000178.1 GCA_015488735.1 Bacteroidales bacterium
GCTTTTCCTGTGGGCATCGTCCTTTGATTTTTAGGAGATTTCTTTCTTGCCACCGCATAATCCCATCCCGCATCGTTCGAAATGACAGGTTTATTTTTGTTGTCATTTCGAAGGAGGAACGACTGAGAAATCCCCTGAACAAGAACCTGCCCCTTCGTTTTTTCTGTCATTTCGAGGGAAGCAATCTTGTCTCAGGCAAGAGAGCGACGAGAAATCTCCTCAAAAAACATCCTGCCTCCCGTGCAATCCTTTTCTTGGGGATTGTCTCGCTGACACCAGAGAAATATCTATTCCTTACAATTTGGGAATGTAAATCCCATTTTGTATATTTGTACCATGATAAAAAGAGAAGCAGTATCGGTATTAAAAAGACTTGCCCGGCAATTTAAGGCAGTGGCTGTTATTGGTCCCCGCCAATCGGGAAAAACAACCCTTGTCCGGCATACTTTTGGAAATAAACCTTATGTGAATCTGGAAAACCCTGATATCCGGCAATTTGCCACGGAGGACCCCCGTGGTTTTCTTGACCAGTTTCCCAAAGGGGCTATCCTCGATGAGGTGCAAAGGGTTCCCCATATCTTTTCTTATTTGCAGCAGATTCTTGATGAAAGCAACATTCCCGGCCTGTTTATCCTTACCGGTTCCAATAATTTTTTGTTACAGGAAAACATTTCACAAAGTCTGGCCGGCAGGATTGCCTATATCGTACTGCTCCCGTTTTCCCTCCGGGAACTTTCCGGAACTGGTCACCGGAATTTAAACGAAACCCTTTTCAGGGGTATGTACCCTCCTGTTTATGATCAGCCTGTTGAAGTAAATGACTGGCATCTTAATTACATTCGTACTTATATTGAAAGAGATGTCAGACAGCTAAAAAATATCACGAACCTTTATGGCTTTGAGAGGTTTATAAAACTTTGCGCCGGACGAACAGGTCAATTGTTGAATATGTCCTCCCTGGCTATTGAAACAGGTGTTGACCATAAAACGATTGCCTCGTGGATGGGAATTTTGGAGAATAGTTTTATCCTGTACAGACTGGCACCGCATCATAAAAATTTCAATAAAAGGGTTGTAAAAATGCCCAAACTCTACTTTTATGATACCGGATTGGTTTGTGCCCTCCTCGGGATTCAAAATAAGGAACAACTTGCCTTTAACCCTGTCAGGGGAGCGTTGTTTGAAAATTTTATTATCAACGAATTAATAAAGTCAGGCCACAATAAGGGGAAACCGCTTCCTGTTTTCTTTTGGCGCGACAATACAGGCCATGAAATCGATGTCGTTATCGAAAAAGCGAATAAATTGTTTCCCATAGAAATAAAATCGGGGAAAACCATAACCTCAGCTTTTTTTACAGGACTGGATTTTTGGTGTAAAATAAGCGGACAGAATAACGGAACGATAGTGTATGGAGGCGAGTTCTATCAAAAAAGGAGTAACGGAACAGAAGTTATTCCGTGGAACAAGCTGGAAGAAATAAATCTTCCTTTCTCCTGAGGCAAAAGCAAACCTCCCTGCTCCTCAAATCTTGTTGTCATTTCGATCCGCCTTAGGCGGAGAGAAATCCCCTCCGCGAGAAGTTGCCCTTTCACCCTTATTGTCATTTCGAGGGAAGCGACGCCAGGTGCGACGAGAAATCTCCTCCAAAAGAAGTCGCTCTTTCAGTGGCTTTTTCTTGGGGGCGCTCGTTGATTCTTAGGAGATTTCTCTCTTGCCAACGCACAATGCCAACCCGCATCGTTCTAAATGACAGTGTTGTTCTTTTTGTCATCTCAATCACACCGCCACCTCGCTCATTCAGGAACTTCCCAAACATCTCAGTTTTTTATTACTTTTGCCAAATAACGCAACAGCCATTACGGTAACGCAGGTTGCGATAAATTATCATCATGAAGTTTTACAACAGGGAAAAAGAACTTGCCTTCTTAAGTGAGATAGAAAAGAAATCTTTTCAATCTGCACAAATGACTTTTATTGTCGGGAGGAGACGAATTGGAAAAACCAGTTTAATGGTTCGCTCTGCCAGCAAAAAAGAGAGCCTTTATTTCTTTGTTGCCAAAAAAAACGAAGCCCTGTTGTGCAGCGAATTTGTTGAAGAGATAAAATTAAAACTGAAAGTGGAAATCTTTGGGGAGATGAAAACTTTCAGGGAAGTATTCGGCTATTTGATGGAGTTATCCAAAACCAGGCATTTTATCCTTATTATTGATGAATTTCAACAGTTTTTTTCTGTAAACCCTTCCGTTTACAGCGACATGCAAAATATTTGGGATGCGAAAAAAGAATATTCCAAAATCAACCTGATTCTTTGTGGCTCCGTGTATTCTCTGATGAAACGTATTTTTGAGCAATCAAAAGAACCTTTGTTCGGCAGGGCAACGCAACGTCTGTTTCTAAAGGAATTTGATGTTAATACACTGAAAAAGATTATTGGTGACAACTACCCGGCTTATACTTTCGATGACTTGCTGGCATTTTATATGATAACCGGCGGAGTGGCAAAATATGTTGAACTTCTTGTGGAAGCCGGTGCTTTCACGTTGCACGATATTTTAGGGACCGTATTTTCGGAAAATTCGCTTTTTATTGACGAAGGGAAAAATGTATTAATTGATGAATTCGGAAAAGATTACGGAAATTATTTTTCTGTACTTGCACTTATCGCTTCATCCAAAACTTCCAGGCCGGAAATAGAATCCATTTTGGAGATTCCGGCAGGCGGCTACCTTGACAAGTTGGAAAAGGATTTTGGGATAATACAAAAAATCAGGCCGCTGTTTTCAAAACCCAACAGCCGGACAGTAAAATACTATATCCGTGATAATTTCCTGAATTTTTGGTTCCGGTTTATTTATAAATACTCGGGTGCCCTCGAAATAGGTAATTTATCCTTTGTAAAAAAGGTTGTACAGCGGGATTATCAAACCTATAGCGGGAAAATATTGGAAAGATATTTTATGAATAAATTTATTGCCGAAGGCAATTATTCAGCCATGGGTTCTTACTGGGAAAAAGGGAACCGGAACGAAATAGACATCATCGCTGTAAATGACCTTGAAAAACGAATGGTCATTGCTGAGGTAAAAAGGCAACGCAAAAAGTTAAGTATTCCGGTACTGAAAGAAAAGGCCACAGGGCTTGTCCGGCATTTTGAAGGATATAAAATACAGTTTATCGGCTTGTCATTGGATGATATGTAATACCAATTCCATTGAAGATGTCGTTGACTATCAGGATGAAAAATGGTACCTTCCGCATCTTGTTGTCATTAGTAGGGAAGCGCAGCGACGAGAAATCCCCTGGTGAGCATAAGCCCCTCTCTTATCAAATATAAAAACTTTCCATAAATATTTTATTTATAAGTAAAATATCCCACCTTTGTACAAAAAGATTTACTTATGAGTATAATCGTCCGGGGGAAATATATAGAAAAGGTAAGGCCCTTCATCAACAAAAACCTGATCAAAGTCTTTGTGGGGCAACGGCGTACAGGCAAGTCGTACCTGATGAAAATGACGGCTGACTATATTTTAAAACAAAATCCGGATGCCCGTATCTTGTACATTGATAAAGAACGATGAAGTTATTTTTGACTATTTGTCGAATATACTTTCTACCATCGTTTACAAAGATGTTATTCATCGGTATAAAATCAGAAATGTAGAGTTTTTCGACCGGCTAATCCGGTATATTGCCGCAAACATTGGTAATTTAATTACATCAAAAAAGATTAGCGACTATCTGAAATCTCAAAAAACCGACATCTCACCGAGGGTGGTCTTGTCCTATTTACAATATCTGCAAAACGCATTTCTGGTTTACAAGTTAAAAAGGGTGGATGTTAATTCAAAAAAAGTATTTGAGATTAATGATAAATATTTTTTTCAAGACTGGGGTTTAAGAAATGCTTTACTTGGCCTTGGAAATTTTTCGGTACCTGACCTGCTCGGGAACATTGTGTTTTCTCATTTAAAACAACAGGGTTATTCGGTAAGCGTAGGTGTGTTAAACCACCTTGAAATAGATTTTGTTGCACGCAAAGCGGATAAAGCCCTCTATATACAAGTTTCTTATTTAATCGTTGATAATAAAACAAAAGAACGGGAATTTGGCAATTTGTTATTGATAAAAGACAACTATCCCAAATATGTTATCTCATTAGATCCTGTTCCTGTTAGTGCTTACAAAGGCATTATTCATCTGCATTTGCGTGATTTTTTGAAAATGGAAATTTGATGTGTTTGTTGGAGAGAAATCTCCTCCGTAAGAAGTTGCGCCTTCAGCGGCTTTTTCCCGTGGGCATCGTCCTTTGATTTTTAGGAGATTTCTCTCTTGCCAACGCACAATGCCTTCCGGCATCGTTCGAAATGACAGCATTGGTTTTTGTTGTCATTTCCCGTATAGCGATTCCTTCGGTAGAGGAAAGCGACGAATTTTACAGGGCTTTTGACCTTTAAACTTAATACAGATAATGCCCATATTACGAATTATCACTAATCTTTCGGCAGTTAGCATCAATGTTTCAATATTAATTATCTTTGTGCAATAAAATTAGGAACCATGTCGCAATATATTTTCAAAAAAGGAATCAGAAAAGATTTCAATTTGATAAATGTGAGGCTTTTACTGATTCATTTTAAGGACGAGAATAATATACATTTTATTTATTCGCCTCATTTAGACCTTACAGGTTACGGGAACAATTTACCTGAAGCAAAAGCTTCGTTTGAAATTGTTTTTGATGATTTTATAGATTATACCCTAAAAAAGAAAACATTGGGAAAAGTATTAACAAAGTTGGGGTGGCAACTAAAAGGAAATCAAAAGAAACCTAAAAAAATAATAGCACCAAGCATCACATCGGTCATAAGTGAAAATGAATATGTCTCGGATATTTTTGATAAGTACTCTACAAAAACATTTCATAAAGATGTGGGAATTCCAGTAATGGTATAAGATGTCGACAAAAAAACTTTCAAATATTCCACTTAAAGATTTTCGACGATTTCTTAAAAGACAAGGTTTAAATGTTATAAAAACTTCCAAAGGAAGAGGCGGACATGAAAAATGGTCCAGAGCCGACCTCGACCGTCCTATTACAATTCAAACACATATTGATCCGGTTCCTGAATTTATTGTTAAGCAAGTACTGCGATATTTGGAAATATCTCGGGAAGATTTCTTTAAAAACATGAAATAAAAAAGTCCTTTTTTCACATAGTTTTGTCATTTCGAGGGAAGCGAAGCGACGAGAAATCCCCTCCGCAAGAAGTTGCCCTTTCACCCTTATTGTCATTTCGAAGGAGGAACGACTGAGAAATCTCCTGATAAAGAACCCTGTTGTTCAGCTTTTCTTGTGGGCATCGTCCTTTGATTTTTAGGAGATTTCTCTCTTGCCACCACACAATGCCATCCCACATCGTCCGAAATGACAACTCAGGTTTAAATCATGTCCGACAAGTACAAAAAAACCTCCTAACATTTAACATGTTAAGAGGTTTCAGAGGTACCGAGCGGATTCGAACCGCTGTATAAGGTTTTGCAGACCTCCGCCTAGCCACTCGGCCACGGTACCATTTAAAATGGGACGGCAAAGATAATAAATAATAAGTATTGCCTGAAATTTTTTATTCGGCTTCAGTAGATTTTTTGTTTTCTGCCATTTGGCGAAGAATCTTTTGAAAACGGGCAGTCTGCCGTATGCCTGAAAAGTAAATATCGGACACCATGCGTTTCGTGTCTTTGAAACCGTTGTCTGCTGCCTTTTGTAATAATGGAAGAATGGCATTTGTCTTCCCTTCCATGGCGTTGCGCTGTGCTTTCAGAAAATAAACTTCCGGATTGGTTGGATCAACTTTTTCGTAAATCATTAAAAACTTAGCGGCTGCCACTGTCTGATGGTTTTTCAGGCTGCCATCGGCATACAGATAGGCCATGAGACTTAGGTAGTTGTACAAGCGCCGAATCATCTGCTTTTTTGCCGGTGTTTTGGCGCTTTTTTCTCTGGCAGACAGGTTGCCAAGGGCATTTTTCCACCAGGCGGCATCCCTGTTTTCAAGAGCACGGGCATAGGTCTGCTGCCATTGTTGTTCTGCCTTTTTCAGGATGGCTTGCTGCTGTTGCTGCTTTTTTAATACAGGATTTTGTAACAGCTCACCGGTCTCTTTTTCATAATTCTCCACCGGGGTCAGCCCTTTCAGAAAAGCAATAAGCTGATGGTCTGTTTGCCACAGTAATAAGGGATTGTGGCTTTTAACAGCCTGCTTTCTTCTTTGTTCGAAGCTGCCTTTCAGCCTGGTGATGAGGTGCTTGTCCATGGGGATAAGCTGCCTGCGCATGGCATCCGTTTGCAGGAAGTCAAAAGCTCTTTTCATGGTTTGCACAGGCGGCCATTGATGATGTCCATCAAAAAGCAACAGACAATGGTTCCAGTGTGCGGCGCCCAGTTCCTTGTTCAGCTGTTTCATCTCCAGATAGTTAAAGTCCGTATTTCCCACGATACCCACGTACGCCAGACGGGTATTGACAATGTGGTTCAGCCTTGGAAAACCGGCAGCACAGCCGATAACGCCGGCAATATCCTTGTTGGAAAGACCAATGCCGGCCGCAACACGGGCACCTCCCGAAAAGCCTCCTGTATATATTCTGTTGGGATTAACAGAAAAACGTTGCTCTACATCCTGCATGAAATGGTAAATAATCTTATTGCGTACCTGCGTTTCCTGACCGTTTTTTGAGTTGTTGGAAGCAACAAGGATAAAACCGAAACTGTTGGCAGGCATTTTGTACTTTTTCACGGGCAGCCCTCCCCGTGCATGGGCATCGAAAAAGAAAATGACCGGGAATGTCTTTCCGGAATTGTATGCTTTTGGCAGACAGAGTGCATATGTTTCTTCGGGATGTGCCCGGCAATGCACGCTGTCGTAAACAACACCGGGACGGAAAGTTGCGGTATCCGCTATCCTGTTTTGCTCCTTTTTGCTTTTCCCCTTATGCGAACTTTGGCACGAGGTAACAGAAAACAACAGGAATCCTGAAAAAAGAGCTGAAAAAATAATTAATCTTCGTTTCATTGGTTACTTTCGTTAATGAATTCAGAAATTAGAATTCAGAATTTCTAAAATCTAAATTCAAAATCTTACCTTTGCAAAAAGAAAATTATACCATCTTGATAAAAAAAATAAGTATACGAACTGTCAAAAAGTATTTCAAAGATAGAAAGAACTCTCTTTTGGTAGTGGGTTTGTTTCTTTTTTTTAGTACTTTTTTTTCTTCCTGTGGCGTTTATTCTTTTACCGGGGCTTCTGTCCCTGCCGGCGCCAAAACCATGTCCGTCCAATATTTCCCCAACAAGGCCAAAATAGTAGATCCCACACTAAGTGCAGTTTTCACCAGTGCTTTACGCGACAGGTTTACCTCACAAACAAACCTTAGGATGGTGGAGAAAAACGGCGACATTGCCCTGGAAGGAGAGATTACAGGGTATACAACAACGCCGGTAGCCATTCAGGCCAACCAGACGGCCGCCCTCAACCGGCTTACCATTACCGTAAATGTACGTTTTACAAGCCGGCTGGAACCTTCAAAAGACTTTGAAACTACTTTTTCCCAGTATGTCGATTACCCTTCAACGGATAATTTCAACAACATTAAAAACGGGTTGATAAAGAAAATTGTGGGCGACCTTACCGATAATATCTTTAACAAAGCCATGGTAAACTGGTAATCAAATCTTTGTTAACTTCGCCTTATGAATCAGGAACAATTTACAACTTTCCTTCAGCATCCCGAAAAGATGGAAGAGGCTTCTCTCTCCGGGCTGATGGCGTTGGTAAAAGATTTTCCCTATTGTGCTACGGCGCATATTTTGCTTACGCTGAAGTTGTATATCGACAAAAACGTACTGTATGATGCGGAATTGAAATCAACGGCTGTTTATGCCGGTAACCGGCGCATTTTAAAGAAACATATCGATAGGCTGAACAGGTCGTCGGTACGGATTGTTTTGCCGGATGAAGAAGCCGGAAAAAAGCAGGAAGAGAGACCTGTGCCCGTGGCGAAGCCTGCCGCAGAACCGGGAAAAGAAAATCCTGCCGTACCGGAAGAAGAACCGGCCACCGGAAAGTCATCAGCGGCAGAAAGCCGTTCCTATACCATCGATGAGCTTAAAAAGATTATTGAAGACCGCATTCGTGAAATTGAAGCAGAAAAAGAAAAAAAGAAGGCCACAACGGTATCAAAAACACGGTCAAAAGAGGAAATTATTGATTCGTTTATAAGAAATGAGCCTTCCATATCAGCGCCAAAAAATACATTTTACAATCCGGTTGAATATGCAAAACGCAGTGTTGTAGATGAGGAAAATATTGTTAGTGAGACGCTTGCAAATATCTATCTGGACCAGGGACACTATGAAAAGGCTATTCATATTTATGAAAAATTAATTTTGAAATTTCCGGAAAAAAGTAGTTACTTTGCATCCCTTATTGAAAAAGCAAAAAAGAACACAAATATTTAAAGCTTAAAAAGATGTATGTTTTTATTTCTATACTGATTTTGATTGTCTGTGTGATACTGGGACTTATCGTTCTGGTACAAAACCCAAAAGGTGGCGGACTGGCTGCGAACTTTGGGAGCGGAAACCAATTTATGGGTGCCCGTCAGACTGCCGATTTTCTGGAAAAAGCCAGCTGGACACTGGCCATTGTCCTTCTGGTTCTGAGTCTCACCGCTACCATGATTATCCCTCGCGGACACGGTAAAACACTTCAAAACAGTGAATTGCAAAAGAAGATTGACAACGTAAAAGAACCGGCTGTTAATTTTAACGCACCTCCCATTCAGGCTACGCAAAGCAGCAAGAAAAAACCCGCCACGAAAAAATAGCCGTTAAAGACTTATCCGTTTTAAAAATGTCAGAATGTCATAGCATTCTGACATTTTTTTTTGCCTTCCGTTTTGGCATAATATGTGACAGATAGGAAGCAGTTCAGATTTTAAACGAAAAAAACAGAGAGATTATGGATAAGTTGAACATTAAACCGCTCGGAGACAGAATAGTCATTGAGCCTGCTCCGGCAGAAGAGAAAACAGCAAGTGGAATTATTATCCCTGACACAGCCAAGGAAAAACCGCAACAGGGAACCGTGGTAGCTGTCCCTGAAAAGGATAAAGACAATGATATTCGGGTGAAAACAGGTGATAAGGTGCTTTACGGAAAATATGCCGGTACCGAAATTACCGTTAACGACAAAGATTATCTTATTATGAGTCAAACGGATATCCTGGCAATTATTTAACAATCAGTAAATTATTAATAACAGATAAAAACTTGAAAAAATGGCAAAAGACATTTTATTTAATTTAGAAGCAAGAGATGGCCTGAAAAAAGGTGTTGACGCATTAGCCGATGCAGTGAAAGTAACGTTGGGTCCCAAAGGAAGAAACGTTATCATTGATAAATCTTTCGGCGGTCCTCAGGTGACCAAAGACGGTGTTACCGTGGCCAAAGAAATTGAACTGAGCGATCCTGTTGAAAATATGGGTGCCCAAATGGTGAAAGAAGTGGCTTCAAAAACCAACGACCTTGCCGGGGATGGAACGACAACTGCCACCGTTTTGGCACAATCTATCGTAACTACAGGCCTGAAAAACGTTACCGCAGGCGCCAACCCCATGGATCTGAAACGTGGTGTTGAAAAAGCGGTTCAGGAAGTCATCAAATCACTGAAAAAACAGACCAAAGAAGTGGGCGACCATCACGAAAAAATCGAACAGGTAGCTGCTGTTTCTGCTAACAATGACCATGTTATTGGTCAGCTGATTGCCGAAGCCATGGGTAAGGTAAAACAGGAAGGTGTTATCACCATCGAAGAATCCAAAGGTATTGAGACTTACGTGGATGTGGTTGAAGGAATGCAGTTCGACCGCGGTTATATCTCCCCTTATTTTGTAACCGATACAGAGAAAATGCAGGCTGTTTATGAATCGCCATACATTTTAATCTACGACAAAAAAATCTCTGTCATGAAAGACCTGCTTCCCGTTCTGGAGAAAGCAGTCCAAAGCGGAAAACCGCTGGTTATTATTGCCGAAGATATTGATGGCGAAGCTCTTGCAACACTGGTGGTAAACCGTCTGCGTGGTTCTCTGAAAGTAGTTGCCGTAAAAGCTCCCGGTTTTGGCGACAGAAGAAAAGAGATGTTGGAAGATATTGCTATCCTCACCGGAGGAACCGTTATCTCTGAAGAAAAAGGTTACAAACTGGAAGATGCTACCCTCGAAATGCTGGGCGATGCAGAGAAAGTAACCATCGACAAAGAAAACACGACCATCGTCAGTGGCAAAGGTGCCAAGGAAAATATTGATGCCCGCGTTAACCAAATCAAAGCACAGATTGAAACCACCACTTCCGATTACGACAAAGAAAAATTACAGGAACGCCTTGCCAAACTGGCCGGTGGTGTTGCCGTAATTTATGTTGGCGCTGCCAGCGAAGTGGAGATGAAAGAAAAGAAAGACCGTTTTGAAGATGCTCTGGCTGCTACCCGTGCTGCCATGGAAGAAGGTATTATTCCCGGTGGTGGTGTTGCTTATATTCGTGCCATCGACAGCATCAAAGACCTGAAAGGTGAAAACGAAGACCAGACAACCGGTATCGCTATCATTACCCGTGCTTTGGAAGAACCGCTTCGTCAGATTGTTGAGAATGCAGGCTCGGAAGGTTCTGTTGTTGTCAACAAGGTTAAAGAAGGTAAAGATGACTTTGGCTTCAACGCCCGCACAGAGGTTTATGAAAATCTTATAAAAGCCGGTGTTATTGACCCAACCAAGGTAGCCCGTATTGCACTTGAAAATGCCGCTTCCATTGCCGGTATGTTGCTGACAACCGAATGTGTTCTGAGCGAGCACAAAGAGGAAAATGCAGCAGCAGCTCCTGCCATGCCTCCTATGGGCGGCGGAATGCCCGGAATGATGTAAGTCAAACCTCAATATATATTCAAAAAAGCCGCTTTCGAGCGGCTTTTTTTGTTTTGGAAAGTTGGTCCAAGCGGACGCTTGAACCAGTTTTGATATTTTATCTTGGAAAGATTTGTGCGGCCGCTTGAACCAGTTTTGATAATGGTTTTTTATCTTGGAAAGATTAGTAAATCTGATTAGAAGTAATTAACGACACGCCAACAAAGGCTCATAGTGCATGCCGCAATTAGTTGTAGATATGACAATTAAACGTTAAATAAAAATACCGGTAATAGAAAATTAGTACACAGAATTGCGGTACTTAGCATAGCCGTAACCATTTACACCGCGCGTAGTAAATTGAAACGTGTTTTGCTATAA
>WFNG01000179.1 GCA_015488735.1 Bacteroidales bacterium
TGGGTAATGCACCTGCAAAAAGCCCACGTGTTGCTGATACACAAAAATGCCTGCGCGTTTCCGGAAAACACAACGATCTCGAAGAGGTAGGACATGATACCTACCACCATACCATGTTTGAGATGCTGGGTAACTGGTCTTTTGGCGATTATTTTAAGAAAGAAGCGATTGCCTGGGCATGGGAACTGTTAACAGAGGTTTTTAAAATTAATCCGGATAACCTGTATGTTACCGTGTTTGGAGGAGACAAAAAAGATGGGCTGGGAAGAGATGAAGAGGCACAGCAATATTGGTTGGAACATATTCCGGTAGGACAGATTTTACCGGGTTCAAAGAAGGATAATTTCTGGGAAATGGGTGAAACTGGCCCCTGCGGTCCTTGCTCGGAGATCCATATTGATCTGCGCAGCGATGAAGAAAAGGCCAAAAAACCCGGTCGAGAACTGGTCAATGCCGACCACTCTGAAGTTATTGAGATATGGAACCTTGTGTTTATTGAGTTTAACAGGATGGCCGATGGCTCTCTGAAGCAGCTTCCGCAAAAACATATCGATACGGGTATGGGTTTTGAACGGCTTACCATGGTATTGCAAGGTGTTCGTTCTAATTATGATACGGATATTTTTATGCCGCTGATTGAAAAACTGGCTGAAATGGCCGGGGACAAATATGGCATGGACGAACAAAAAGATATTGCCATGCGGGTCATTGCGGACCATTTGCGGGCGGTGGCTTTTACCATTGCCGATGGACAGCTGCCATCTAATACGGGGGCTGGTTATGTTATCCGGCGTATTTTGCGGCGTGCTGTGCGTTATGGATTTACCTTTCTGGGCTTTGAAGAGCCTTTTATTTATAAAATGCTTCCCGTGTTGGTTAGCCAAATGAAAGATGTCTTTCCCGAAATTGCCAATCAGCAGAAGTTGGTAAGTATGGTGATAAAAGAAGAAGAGGTAGCCTTTTTGCGGACACTTTCACAGGGGATGAAACGATTTGAACAATATCTCGAAAAAAATAAAGAACATAAAATAATTGATGGCGATTTTGCCTTTGAGCTGTTTGATACTTTTGGCTTTCCCGTGGACCTTACCCGGCTTATGGCACACGAAAAAGGGATGGATGTGGATATGGCCGGATTTGGCAAAGGTCTTGAAAGCCAAAAAAACCGTTCGCGGAAAGCAGCAGAAAAAATTACCGATGATTGGATAGAGCTGATTCCTGATGCTTCTGAAACTGTATTTGTTGGCTATGAGCAATTACGCTGTGATGCGCGGGTTGTGCGTTATCGTAAAGTTAGCCGAAAAAAGGAAACACTGTATGAAGTGGTGTTGGATAAGACCCCGTTTTATGCCGAGGCAGGAGGACAGGTGGGCGATACCGGCCTTCTTGTTTCTGATACCGAAACGCTACATGTAACAGATGTAAAAAATGAGAATAACCTGCGGGTACATTACGTCGCTGAGGAACTGAAAAATCCTAACGCTGTTTTCCGTGCCGAAGTAAATGCTGAAAAACGTAAACTTACGGCTAATAATCACAGTGCCACTCATTTGCTGGATGCTGCATTACGACTTGTGCTGGGAACCCATGTGGAACAAAAAGGTTCGCTGGTAAACGCACAACGTTTGCGGTTCGATTTTTCCCATTTTACCAAAATGAGCGAAGATGAAATAAAGGAAGTTGAACGCATCGTTAATAAAAAAATCCGGGAAAATATCTCTGCCAACATTCAACAGGATGTTCCTGTAGAAGAGGCAAAAAAGCAGGGGGCCATTGCTTTGTTTGGTGAGAAATACGGCGACAAGGTTCGTGTAGTTACTTTCGACCCTGATTATTCTGTGGAGCTTTGTGGTGGTACCCATGTTCCGGCAACCGGTCAAATTGGTTGTTTTAAAATTGTATCAGAAAGCGGTATAGCTGCCGGTGTGCGCCGTATAGAAGCGGTTACTGCCGATGCTGCTGAAACCTATATCGAAGAGCAACTTGAGCAGTTGAAGAAAATAAAATCGCATTTTAAAGTACAGGTAAATCCGGTACAGGCAGTGGAGCACCTTCTTGAAGAAAATGCAACTTTTCATAAAGAAATAGAAAAACTGCAAAAAGAACAGGCCCATCATCTGGCTTCTGACCTGTTGGGTGAGGCTGAAAAAGTCGGTGATGTATTGTTTCTGGCAAAAAAAGTCAGTATAGAACCGGCACAGGCCAAAAACCTGGTACAGCAGCTGCGTGCCATGGGAGAAAATATTGTGGTTGTGCTGGCCATGGAGAACAGGGGAAAAGTGAATCTTGCTGTGGGTATTTCCGATGCATTGGTCAAATCAGCGCGGTATAATGCAGGTACTATCATCAAAAAAATTACGCCTTATGTAAAAGGTGGTGGGGGTGGTCAGCCGCAGTTTGCCATGGCAGGCGGGAAGAATATTTCAGGGATACCGCAGGCTCTTGAAGCGGCAAAAGCATTGCTTTAATTAATTGTAATTTATAAGGATAAAATTAAATTTTGAACGGTGTGTGCGGCAAAATATTGATATTTAGTAAATTGCATAAAATTATTAATGTTGAAAAAACAAGTAAATATTTGAGGATAAACGAATTCAAAATTTATAAATATTCTTACATTTACAAACTTTAGGAGAAGTTTAAATTGATGCTGACGTTTATGTTAAAATTTAAAACTATATTTTTCCGGATTCTTATTGTTTTTGCCTTTCTTAGCATGCCCTCATTTTTGATGGCGCAGAAAAAGGACAAAAGGAAAAAGGACAGGAATAAATGTCAGACTGTTTCCGAACAGGATTTAATCAATTATTCTACGCTTAGTCCTCCGATTTCCGTTATTGATCATGCCACTGGTTGGGCAAAACAAAATAACGGAGCATGGTATTCCATGAAAAACGAAATTCCTTTTACTGATCAGAAGGCCAACAAAGATAATTCGGGTGCCCGAAAATTGGGCCAGGATAATTTTATTCAGTTGGAAATGCGTAGTCTGATGATTGGAAATAAGCAATACAGTGTACTTATTAAAAAGTACAGAGATGGCGTTTATGAGTTTCCTGTTTTAAGAGAGAACTGGAAACCTTATCTGTCTCTTGATTATTATGTATTTCCTACCAAGCGCCTTTTCAGTATTTTGCCAGATAGTGTTCCGTTTAACGAGGCTTATGCAATTGGATTACACGTGCTTACGCGCGGAACCATTAAAAATTATGAACATAAAAACTGGGAAAGCATACTGGTTGGTACTGCCGAACAAACTTATCTGGGCGAAAGAGTAAATGGTTCCGATCTGATTATTGCCGTTTATCCTATTAAAAACAAAGGAGATGAAGTATGCCGGTTCAGGCTTATTAAATCTTTCGATAATAACTATCTTCAGTCTATCTATACAGCTCCCAACCACAGGGAATATCTGTTTAAAAGACAATTTTATGAAGTGAGATTTTATACTTTCAAAAACTTTATTCAGGCTGCCAAAGACGAATACGTGAAAGTTATCCCTGAAACCGGAAATTCCAAAAAAACGGGTGATACTTTCCGGAATAATTACAATTGGGGTGTCTTGAAATACCGGGCCGGCGATTATGTTAAGGCTATCGAATATTTTGAAAAAGCTATTTCATTAAAGCCTAATGCCAATGACTTTATGTTGTTTGCATATTTGGGTAACGCCCAAAGCAAACTTCATCGTTATAGTGATGCCGTTGGCTCATACGACCGTGCGTTGTCAATAAATCCTGACAATGTCATGCAATATTCTAACTGGATACGAAACTATTTCAACAGGGGCGTGGCAAAATATTATCTTGGTGATAGGCAAGGTGCTTGTAAAGACTGGAACAAAGCGCTGGAACTTGGTTTTGGCCCTGCCCACGACTATATTATGGAATATTGTAATAAAGATCAGAAATAACCGATGATATCCCGGCTTATGAAAACGACCCGTGTATTTGTACTGATGATGGCTGTTCTGCTTTTCGGCGTTCTTGACAGCTCTGCACAGGTACTGAATTCTAATTCGGGAAATGCATTTAAAGATAATTGGGCCATTCAGTTTCAACCGGGATTTTCCCAGTTCTATGGCGATGCTACCAACCACAATTATTTTCAGAAACTTAAGGGAGAAATAGGCCTCTATGGAGATTTAAGTGTGCGTAAAATGATTATTCCTGCTGTGGGAGTGGGCCTTGACTTTGCTTATGCCGGATTAAAAAGTTACAAGGACAGAAGAAAAGGCGTTCCTGTTGATTATCACCTGAGTGGAAGTTATTACGATGCCGGCCTTTTTGTCTATGTCAATTTTAACCATCTTTTTGCCGGATATAAACCAGACCGCCGTTTTACCGCTTATGGTACAATAGGAGCAGGATGGGGATTTTGGAATTCGGCACTTACTGATGGTATTACGGGACTGACGGTTTACAGCGGGTCACAAAATGGCTCTTACAAATATAAAACCAATGCGATGGTTGTTCCGGTAAGCCTGGGTATAAACTGGCGTCTTTCTGATCGCTGGAGCGTAAATATGGGTGGAACGCTGCGTACTGTTTTTAGCGACGATGTGGATGTATGGCATGATGGCTTTAAATATGACCAGATTTTTTCTACCAACGTGGGGGTAACTTATCACCTCAGAACACGATGGGGGAGAGGCAGCAAAAGGTCAAGGCCTTCTAAAAAGAGCCCCTGCTGTAATGAAAAACAAGAAAAAACAAAACCAATTATCCCCATTTATGGATTTGATCAGATCAATGTAACACCGGCAACGGCAAAGCCTGCCAAACAGCCTCGTCCCATAGATATGATGTCTGTTCAGAAAAAAAGTGCAAATCTAAACGTTCAGAGAATCGAGTTCCGGGTGCAGATTATGGCAACGACAAAACCATTAAATAATGTTGCAGCTTTGCAAATGCAATATCATTTACCTTATCCGGTGGTGGAAACACATCAGAATGGATTTTACCGTTATTCGGTAGGATCTTTCAAAAGCTTTTCTGAGGCTTTGGCTGCCAGCAAAGAGGTAAGACGCCTGGGTGTGGCAGGTGCTTTTGTGGTAGAATATCGCAATGGCTACCGGATTCCCATTCCTGCCAAAATGAAAAAAGAATAAAGTCCTTCTTCTGTTATCTTTTAAAACAACGGGTTAGTTTAATAAAACTGTTGCCTGCCATTGTTGCTTATAATAAAAATACGTTCGTTAAAAGAAAGATCATTGTTGGTGAGTAAAAAAAGTGCTCCGGCAGGTACATCTGTAATATATCCCGATTTTCCAGCGTTAAAATTGGAAAGAATTTTCCAGTTTCCATCCCAAAAATAAAGGGTGTAGTTTTTCCCTGATTTCAACTTGTCGTGCGGACTGGTTCTTTGTAGTTTCACCGATTGACGGAAGGAGAAATCAGCATTTAAGAATGCTTTTAATCCCTGTCTATGTAATATAAAAGGTAACCCCATACGAATAAGCATGTGTTGTTCATAACTTACGGGCAGATAAATAATGTGGGTACCCATTTCTTTAAAAAGTGCCAGAGAGTCTTTTGCTGTAGTCCAGGCAATGGGATGCCATCCCCCATCATTAAAAACGCAGAGATAAGCATATTCTGGATTTCCGTTTAGATGGAGCCAGACATTGGCAGACTGTAAAGGGTTGGTAATATCCTTGTAATAAAAGTCGCCAAGATAAGGCGGTGTACTTTTTTTGGTTTTTTTTATGGCATAAAGGCTGCTGCTGTCGCGAAAAAAAGTACGGCGGTACAATTTTGCCAGCCTGCCCTGTTTGTGCATCGCTTTTACTCTATGGTTGTATGCGAGTATGAATTCGTCCCTGTCGGGAAGGATAACCGTGGTATAAGCATAACCGAAATTGGTATCGGCCAGAAAAGGGGTGTAATCCATGGCTGCTGCTATCCCGAAAGCGCGCATAACTTTGACCTTATAAATATTGATATCGTAAAAGTTTCCCAATCCGGATTTTTCCAATTGCTTTATGGTCTGCACGTTAATACTTTTGTTGTAAGTGTCTTTATAATCAATTTTTTGATTGATAAGTTTATTGAGATAAAGGGCTACATCCAATGGGTGACTGGTGTCATTATAAAATTTGGAGGGCAGCGGGCCGTATTCTTTCAGAAAATATTTCCGGAATTTCTCCGGACGCTCATTGGCAACCCGGTAAGGAAGAATCCAATGGCAGAAAGTTTGAAAATCATAGTCTTTAGACCAGGGGAAGAGGGTATGCGCTTTGAAAGCTTCGTTGAGATTATGGATGAGGTAGTTGCCTTTTAATGTCTGTCCGTCAACCCGAAAACTGTCGGCATGATAAATGAGGTTTCCCCGGATTTGTTCCGTTGAATCCCAGGCACGGTTCAGGGATAAATAATCAGGATATTTTTCCGGGTTGAAAAAGTAATGGTTTCCAAGTGAGTCTTGTACGCTGTAGTAAACGGTATAATTCTTATTCATTTGAGCCATCAGGCAAAACAGGGCTTTGCGTTGCAGTGTATCCTTGTTTTTCTCGTAATAGCCAATGGCTTTTACCAGTTCCGGTTTGTTGAGCCCTGCATTTTGAATAACCCGGCGTACACTGGCAGGAATTCCCGGCTTTGTTGATTTTAAACATTGCCAGCTTAGCATGGTTAATGCGGAAAGGGAAAAAAGAAAAATACCTTTTTTGACTAAATTATCCATAGACTTTGGAATTCTTTGTATGACAAAGTTAGAAGGATTTTTGAATTGATATGGCTTTTCCGGATGTTTGCCCTGGTTATTGGTAAAAACAGGAATCAACCTTCATTCCTTTTTGTTCTATAATTCCTTATTAATTTGCTTTTGTTAAATGATTACCTTTGCAGCCGAAAAAAAAAGATAATTCATTGAAAGAATTTGTTACCAGATCTTTAACCGGGCTCGTATTTGCCGTGCTTGTTATTGGTTCTATTATATGGTCGCCATGGGCTTTCTTTGCTCTTATGGGAGGCTTCGCGATGATAGGTTTTTCTGAATTTGTAAAGTTATTCCCTTCCGATCCTAAGCCATCCGGAACAATTATTTATTATTTTCTTGGCCTTGCTGTTTATGCATTGGTAGGACTGACAGGAATGAATGTTTTGGGGTTTTCCAATTTGCTTCTGGTAGTTTTGAGCTTTTTCATTCTGATTGCGGTGGAGCTTTTCAGGCAGCCGAAACCATCGTGGATGCAGATTGCTGCGGGCTTTAGTGCGTTGATTTACATTGCTATCCCTTTTGGTTTGATGAACAGTCTTTTTTGGATAGGAAGTGGGAACATAAATTTTCCCTGGATTTTACTGGCTCTGTTTATTTTGGTGTGGGCCAATGATGTGTTTGCTTATCTTGTAGGATCAACTATTGGAAAGCATAAACTGTATGAGAAACTTTCTCCCGGGAAAACCTGGGAAGGGAGTATTGGCGGGTTTATTTTTACACTTGTTTTTGCCTGGATTTTCAGCCGTTTTGCATCAAATCTTAATTTGACACAATGGCTATGGCTGGGTGTAATAATATCTATTGCCGCCAACCTGGGCGATCTGGCTGAATCGTTACTGAAACGGAATGCCGGTGTGAAAGATGCCGGAACCCTCTTTCCGGGACATGGTGGTGTACTCGACCGCTTTGATGCGGTTCTTTTTGCTACACCGTTTATATTTTTCTATTTATACACCTTATGAGATTTCACAAAGAAGGATATAAAGTAATTCGCAATTCCTTTTTAATCAATGGAATTGTTATTTTAATTTTTGCACTTTTGCCGATAGTTATGGCTGTAAAACTGCCTTTTATTGCCGTTTTTGCCATTCTTTTTTTATGGTCACTTTATTTTTTTCGTGTTCCTAACCGAAAGCCGAATTATGGAGATCATATTTTGTCTTCAGCGGATGGAACAATTGTAGCCATTGAAGAGGTATTTGAACCTGAATATTTTAAAGAGAACAGACTTCAGGTCTCGGTTTTTATGTCGGGGTTTGACGTACATGTCAACTGGTATCCGTTTGACGGAACTATTCGTTATACTAAATACCATGAAGGCAAATATTTGCTGGCCCGCCATCCCAAGTCTTCTGAGCATAATGAACGCAGTTCCATAGTTTTGGAAAAAGAGAAGGGGAAGGATGTGCTTATCCGTCAGGTAGCCGGTATCATGGCCCGCCGCATTGTTTTTTATTCAAAAGTTGGCCAACAGGTAAAACAGGCAGAAGAAATAGGGATGATACGTTTTGGTTCGCGGGTTGACTTTTTTCTTCCGGTGGATGTAAAACCTGTTGTTAAAATCGGACAAAAAGTGCGGGCGCAGAAAACAATTATTGCTTATTTTTCCTAGTCTGGTTGATTTTCCAACAAGGTGTCAGGCAGCTTCATGAGCTTTAAGTTGTTAATCCTCAGCCAGTTCCAGTAAGTATTTTCATAATTGTTATTCCCTGTGTTTACAGGCTTAAACTTATATTGTGTGCTTAACCCCGTGCTTTGGTGGTAAGGCAGGCATTGCATAAACCGGTTTCCGTATTGAAATATTGATTGTAGAAAATAATAAGTAATATCAAATCCTAAAATACCATATCTTCCGGGAGAGGTCTCGTAGCGGTTATAAAACGCTTTATTGTACGCTTTGAATCCGGGAGAAGCATAATTAACATAATAGCTCGCCGGGTAAGTGGCTTCCATGTTGTTCATTTGATGTAGTTCCAGATTTTTCATTGTTTCCCAGACAGGTAATCCGATAATTTTAATGTTAAATGTATCCCGTAAAACGTTAAGCCGGTTCATGGCATCCATGATAAAGGATTTGTTGGTACCGTAAAGCACTACCAGGTTATTTCTTAGAACAGAGGCATTTGCATCAAACGGGTGTAAGCTGTCGCGGATATAATTTATGGAGACCAACGGATTGGCAAAAGCCGTTGTGTCATATTGAAAATCTTTCAATATTTCCGGATTAACCGGAAAATTTTCCAGATAATAATTATTGAGTGTATCGTTATAAGTAATTTCTGAAACGGGGATCGTGTCTGTTATTCCGGGATTTTGCTTCTCTTTTTCTAATCGTGCCTGGTTTTTGTTGCGCTGGGTGACCGCAATACCAATATTGATAAGATCGAAATTGGGATAATATACTGAGTCGGGCAATACACTTTGAATACTGTCGCGTAAGGCAGAAATTTCATCTTTATCTTTATATGACGCTTGCGATATTAGGAAAACTTTGTCGTGGGCATAATCATTTTTTATCAGATGCGAAACTTGTGATATTTCAACATGCTCGTCAGGGATGACCTTTGCCACATTGTTGAATTGACTGAGGATTTCATTTCTGAAAGTGAGTGGGTTGACGATGGGAATATCGAAATGGCTGGCGAAAAGTGCCACCTGGTTAAAACTTCGGCTGTAAAACGGGCCAATAATCAGATTCATTCCCTTGAGTTCTGGCCGGGTGAGGACTTTGGCTGTTTTGGTCAATGTCTGATCCACATCGTAAACATAGAATTTGAGATTCATACCTTGTTTTTTCAGCGAATCTGATGCCATGAGTGCGCCTTCCAGAAACTTAATAAAACGGAAAGGGGCAAAGTCTTTCTGTTGCCGGATCATAAATTCAGCCATATCGATACTGTCTGTCTCTTCCAGATAAAGAGGTACCATAAGGGCTACTTTAAAAGTACGGTTACGCGGACGGGGCTGGCATCGGCCAAAAGCTGCCGGAAAGGCATATTTTCCAGCGGCATTTACTTTTTTTCCGGTAGTTGTTTCTGCCGTTAATTTTGGTTTTTTTGTAAGTTCCAGTGCTTTAGAACCCACCGGAACGCGAATTACCTGCCCCGGAATCACCCTTTTCCCAACAGAGGGATTGTTGTTGAGGAGCAGATTTACATCCACACGATAAAGTCTGGCTACTTTTTTCAGCGAAATTTTTTTCCTTGCCTGATAATATACAAAATCAGTACTTATTTTTTTTTTTGGAATCCTGATGGATTGTCCGATCCGAATACTTGTTGTAAGCCCGGGGTTTGCCTTGTACAGGTCCTCGGGTTTAAGTCCGTAAAGCCTGGAAATACTATACAAAGTCTCTTTCTTTTTAACAATATGTATAACAAACCCTTGTTTTACAGGATGTTGTTGTAGCGTGTGGGATTTGTTGCTATTGTGTATATTTCCTGTTGCCGCCGGTGCATGTTCATATTTTCTTGCTTTTTGCAATTCTTTGGCTGTAGGATGAAAACCAGGTACTTTAGCTGTTACCGGCAAACGGAGCCGTTCTCCCTGAAAAGTACTGACAAGGCCCGGGTTTACAGCTTTTAACTGGGCTAACGTAATGCCATATTGTTTGGCAATACTTTTTAACGTTTGTCCGGGAATTACCACGTGTCTGAAATCCGGTATTATCGGAATGTTGGGATTAAAACTGCCCGAAGGAATTGCCTGAGAAGTATATTGTGACTTGCCACCGGTTGTTACAGCGTTTGTGGGTGGAGGCGTGGTTGTTGTCGGTTCAACAATAGGCTTTTGAGGCTGGATACCACCGGTGTATGTTTTGTCGGCTGAAGCTCCTTTTACTTTACCATCCAGAATGGGAAAGGCACTTTCTACAGGAATTTTGACATATTCCCCTTCTTGTAACGGACTTTTAATTCCCGGATTGGCCAGTAGAATATAACGCTTTGGAATAAGGTAAATGGAAGCAATATGGTCCAGTGTTTCTCCTGCCGATGCCACATGATAAAAAAAGTCGAAATTGGTCGTCTTTATTTCATTTTTAATCTCTGTTTCTTTGTTTACGGTAGGAATCCAAATTTTTTGTCCGATAAGAATCCCCTGCTTAGTCCCGGGATTGGCATAATAAATTTCATCCAGTCCCACATTGTAGGCCTTGGCAATAGAATACAAAGTTTGCCCCTTTTGAACTGTGTGTACATAATATTGCTTCCCGTTACGCATCTGAATATCAGTGCTGATAGGAATTTTTACGGTTTGTCCGAAAACCACGCCGGCAAGTAATAAGAAATATAGTAAAAGACTTTTTTTAATCATGGTAACCTTCTCTTCTGCAGTTTCAAAATTACAAAGATTTTTCAAAGAAAGAACAGGCTGAAAAATTTTCTTTTATTTGCCAACTTTCAATTTCTGCTTTCTGGTTTCTGTGTGTTATGGTTTATTTCTCCCGTAGCATAGAGGCAATTTTTGACTTCATGGCGTTAAATTCTTTGGTGTTGTACAATCTGGTGAGAAACACAATTTTGCCTTCCGGATTAATGACCACATTGCGGGTTACGCCTGCTCCTTTATATGCAAAATGTTGAAATATTTTACCACCCGGGTCCAGAGCAAAAGGATAAGTTACTTTCATCTCTTTTTTGAATGCTTCCACTTTTGCCAGCGGTTCGTCATAATCCACGCCGATGAGTACAAAGTTTTTATTTCTGAACGGTTGCCATATTTCGCTTTGCAGATGGGGCATTTCTTTCCGGCATACCGAGCACCAGCTGGCCGTAAACTGTAGTACCACCACTTTTCCCCGAAGTTGTTCCAGGGAAGTTGTTGAGCCATCGATTAAATGTAAAACAATGTTCGGAGCAGGATCGCCCACTTTTACATGATAGCCACGGTCGCCTTTGTTTTGCGCAAAAGCTGCCGAACTTAAAAACAGAAAGATAACGGCTAATATTCTAAATTTCATACTCTTAGTGTGTTTTAAACAGATACAAGGCGCTAATATACGGTTTATCTCCGGCTAAACTTTATTTTGTGTTGCCGCGATAATTATTTTTTTTATGCAAAATGTGGCTAATTCCTATTTTAATGCGCCAGAATTTCAGAAGCTGGTTATTATCCGGATGTCCCGTTAGGGACAAAATATTTCTAGTAAAAAGCAAAACAAACGCTAAGTCCCGTTAGGGACGATATGTTATTGTATGTCCTTCGGTATGTAAAACCCATCGTAATCAATTTGTACCGCAAACACAAATTGAATATACAATTGGCAATTGGGTATAGGTATTGGCCATTGATTAAATATCTCGTCCCTTACGGGACTGGTTAGACATAGGAAAATCCCGTCTATAAATATTTTGTCCCTACGGGATTTAATAGCAATTCAAAAGAACATTGTATAAAAGTAACAAAGTTTTTATTAGCCTGGTAAAACGTTTAGCGCATTAAAATAGGAATTAGCCCAAAATGTAATTCTTATGGCCAAAGAGCAACATAGTATTTTTGACCTGTTTTCCACGTTTTTCTACTTTTGCCTGCTTTTGTGAATTGGAAATTTTTTCTAATTTTGAAAAATATCGATTAAAGGAATAAACCAAATGGAAAAAGAAGATAAAAAAGCCTTTATGGCTAGAGCCATCTCTCTGGCAGAGGAGAACGTACAGTCGGTGCATGGCGGCCCCTTTGGTGCCGTAATAGTGAAAGATGGCAAAATTGTGGGGATGGGCAGGAATAAAGTTACCGTGGACAACGATCCAACAGCACATGCCGAAATTGTGGCCATTCGTGATGCGGCTAAAAATCTCGGGACATTCGATTTGAGTGGCTGCCAGATCTATTCGAGTTGCGAACCCTGTCCTATGTGCCTGGGTGCTATTTACTGGGCCCGGTTTGATAAACTCTATTATGCTGCTACAAAAGATGATGCGGCAAAAGCTGATTTTGACGACTCGTTTATTTACAAGGAATTTTCACTTCCCAAAGAGGAGCGTTCCATACTTTCTGTTCAAATGATGCGCGAGAGTGCTGTGAAGGTCTTCGATGAGTGGATGAAAACTGAAAACAAAGTCCCTTATTAATCCATGAAACGGCAGGCTTTTCAGGAAGCGGCATTATGGCTTGGCCAGGCGAACTATACGACAGCTTTTACCGGTGCGGGTATTTCGGTGGAGAGTGGAATCCCGCCTTTTCGCGGACCCGAAGGTTTGTGGAGCCGATATGATCCAACCGTATTGGATATTGGCTTTTTTCATCAACATCCGGAAAAATCCTGGGCAGTTATCAAAGAAATATTTTATGACTTTTTTGGTAAAGCAAAGCCCAACGAAGCGCATTATGCCCTGGCTAATCTTGAAAAATCGAATCTTTTAAAAAGTATCATTACACAAAATATTGATAACCTGCATCAGGAAGCAGGCAGTCGGGAAGTTATTGAGTTTCACGGTACTTCGCACAGTCTTGTATGTACGCAGTGCGAAAAGCAGTTTCGGGTAGAAGACATCTCTATGGACAGCCTTCCAGTAAAATGTGATGCGTGTGGCGGGTTGGTGAAACCCGATTTTATCTTTTTTGGGGAAGGTATTCCACACCGGGCTTATGAAAAATCGCTGGAAGCTGCCCGCCGGGCGGATGTGTTTCTGGTGATAGGTACCACGGGCGAAATTATGCCGGCCAGCCAGATTCCAATTCTTGCCAAAGAGAATGGTGCCAAAATCATTGAAGTGAACACGGAACCTTCCAAATTTACCCATTCTATTACTGATATTTTCCTACAGGGAAAAGCCACCGAAGTGATGCAAAAGTTGCTAAATGCGCTTGGGTAGAAGCGAGAGAGACTAAAATTATACCGCAATGGGTTTAAGCATCGGTAAATGCACCTGTAAACCGTAAATGGTTTAGTACAAACCTTAAGTCGCTGTAACTAATTTCATCGCTGAGGGCAGCTTTGGCTTCGCTGAGCGATTGCGTTTTTTCACGGATGAAAAATTCGGAAATGGTTTTGACCTTTTCGGGACTGACCAACTTTTCGATGTCAATTTCACCGGCGCTGATATAATGTGCCAGATGGCCTTCGATGGTTGAAGTTGCAAAGCCCCGTTCTTTGGCGATTTCCGCTATGCTCTTCCCCGATTTCCAAAGTTCAAAACTGATGAGTTTAGAATTTATCTTCTGTTTTTTCTCTCCTGGTTCCGCCTCATCAAGCGCCAGTCCGGCAAATTCTTTTTCTTCACAAAAATCAATGATAACCTGCAGCAGTTCATCGCCAAAAAGCGACAGTTTTTTTTGCCCGATACCTTTTATTGACTTCAGTGCAGCAGGCGTTACCGGCAGCTTATCGCTTATTTCCCGCATGGTTCTCAATGCCAAAACCCTGTAAGTTGGCAAGCCTGTTTCGTCCACTTTGGCATCGCGCCAGGCTTTCAGTCGGCGGTATATTTCCGGATGATCCAGCTCTTTGGCCAGCGCTTCTGTTTTTTTTCGCCGGGCAGATTTGGCAGGGCTTCCCACCGATGCTTTTGCCTGTGCAACAAGAAAATCCTTTACTATAAAACCCGCTGTGCATGACTGAAGACACGCTGTTTTAAAAGCTGCTTCCCGGTTCAGGTTATCTAAAGCATTTTTGAATTTCTTGCCGACAGCTTTATTATCCGTTTCTATGGCGGCTTCCTGCAATCTGGTAAGGACGATATTTTTGGTTTTCCCGGCAAAATAAACACTTGCCTTTTTAATACGTTCCTGCAATGCGGTGTTTTGTTCTGTTTCTTCGTTTTCCGAAAGCAGGCGTAAAAGCTGGTTTCGAAATTTTATGGCTACTTCTGTGATTTCAGTTTTCGTCTGCCGGGTAATATCGTGAAACAACTCCACCGGATTCCCGTTGAGGCTGCTTTCGTGTTCGTGCGAAATTTTTACCACATAATAAAGCTGCCGTTGCAAAGAATCAAAATCAAAAAGGTTTGTAAGTAATTGTTGCTCAAAAGTTTTTCGTGATGCTTCCAGTTCTTGCCGGTCGGGCTGATTTTCCTCAAAGCTTTTGGTAAACCGGTCTATGGTCTTGTCGTATTTGATACTTTTCGCCAGGACCGGCGTGCTCAGCACCAGTCCTTCCAGCGATTTGCACCGGCTTAGTGCCACATAAACCTGTCCGTGGGCAAAGGCTTCCTGCGCGTCAATTACAGCCTTTTCAAATGTCAAACCCTGGCTTTTGTGAATGGTGATGGCCCAGGCCAGTTTCAGCGGAAGCTGGGTGAAAGTGCCTTCCACGGTCTCTTTGATTTCTTTGGTTTCATCGTCCAGTGCGTATTTAGCTTTTTCCCATTCCAATGGTTTCACGGTGATGTTTTCCTCGTCGCCTTCGCAATGGACAATAACTGTATCATCGTCAATTTCGGTAACGATACCTATTTTCCCATTGTAGAAAAGTTTTTCCGGGTTCGGGTCGTTTTTCACAAACATAACCTGGGCGCCTTTTTTCAGTGTTAACCTGGCATCGGTCGGGAAAGTGTATTCAGGGAAATTTCCCCTGATTTTTGCCTTATAAGTGTAGGATTTTGTTTTTATCCTGTCTAACCGCGATTCATTAATCTCACGGGCTTTGTAGTTGTGAGTGGTGAGGATAATATAGCCTGAGTTATCCGCGTTAAAATCCGGTTTGTACCTTGCCTTTAGCGCGGTAATGACTGTTTCATCCAGCTTGTTGTCGCGAATTTTATTCAGCAGGCCGATAAAGACTTTGTCCTTTTGCCGGAACACATGCTGTAGTTCAATACTAACGTAATCAGTCTTTTGCAGTGCCAGGCTGCTGAAAAAATAGGGCGTTTCATAATACTTTTGTAACAGCCGCCATTCGTTCTCTTTTACCACAGGTGAAAGTTGTTGCAGGTCGCCAATCATCAACAGTTGTACGCCGCCAAAAGGCAGGTTTCTGTTACGAAAACGCCGTAAAGTAGTGTCAATGCCATCCAACAAATCGGCACGTACCATGCTTATTTCGTCAATTACTAACAAATCCATGCTGCGGATGATGTTTATCTTTTCTTTGCTGAAACGGTTGACTTTCGTTTGTCTGACACCGTCAATGGTTTCTGTGGGCTGATAATCGGGAACCAGCGGGCCGAAAGAGACCTGAAAAAAAGAATGGATGGTAACGCCACCCGCGTTGATGGCAGCTACACCGGTGGGAGCCGTTACCACCAGACGTTTGGATGAATGTGTTTTAAGGTTGTGCAGAAAAGTGGTCTTCCCCGTTCCGGCTTTCCCGGTAAGGAATATATTCCTCCCGGTAAACTGTACAAAGTCGTAAGCCAGCTGTAATTGTGTGTTGCTTTTGTATGTCATCGAACAAAGGTTTGTCAGGTCGGGTTTGATTCGCGGAATTTGCCGAAACAATCATCAAAAGTAGTAAAAGAAACCCATATTGCGAAAACGATGGGCTGATTTGTGTGCCGGAGCGAAGCAATCCTTGTCGAAAAGGTCTCCACCTGTACCAGCGGTATATTCAAAAAAAGCTTGTTTTATGTTTCAAATTCCTGTATTTTTATCCAGACAGAAAACGGAAGTCATGAAAACATCCTTTCATGAGGCGATATTGTGGGAACCGTTGCCGGAAAAGAGCGTACGGTGTCATGCCTGTGCCCATCGTTGTGAAATCAGGGTGGGGCAGTTCGGTATTTGCGGAACGCGGAAAAACGTGGGGGGAGCACTTTTCACTAATGTTTATGAACGCCCCCTCGCTGTGCAAAGCGATCCCATAGAGAAAAAACCGCTGTTTCACTTTCTGCCCGGCACCCGGGCTCTGTCGTTGGGCACGGCGGGATGCAATTTCCATTGTACCTTTTGCCAGAACGACGATATCAGTCAGTTGCGTGGTGAGGCGGTTTACGGTTACGATACAAGCTGCCGTCAACTGGTGAATGGGGCTGTGGAAAAGGGTTGCGGTTCCATTGCCTACACCTATAACGAACCTGTGGTTTTTATTGAGTTTGTCCTGGATACGGCTAAGCTTGCCCATCGTGCAGGTTTGAAAAATGTCTATATCAGTAACGGTTTTGAAACAGAAGAAACATTTGCTTTGCTGACTGGTAACATTGATGCCATGAACATCGACCTGAAGGCTTTCACCGAAAGGTTTTATAAAACGTTGTGCAAAGGGCTGCTGCAGCCTGTTTTGGAGAATATCCGGCGAGCGGTTGCGTTGGGCATCTGGGTGGAAGTGACTACACTGCTCATCCCTGGCGAAAATGATTCCGAAGCCGAAATCAGGGAAATCGCCCGCTTCATCGCTTCGGTTTCCAGCGATATCCCGTGGCATATTTCCCGGTTTTTTCCTGCTTATAAAATGACTTCCAAACCACTCACCCACTTGTCTGTCATACAACGTGCTTCCGAAATCGGTTACGAAGAGGGCCTGCACTATGTTTATACCGGAAATGTCCCGTTCGAGAGCAACACAACCCGTTGTCCGCACTGCGGTGAGGAGTTGATTGTACGGCATGCTTACCGGCTCGGAAAGATGAAAGTCGAAAACGGCTGTTGTCCCCGTTGTGGTACTAAAATAGCAGGCGTTTTTTGACCTTCTGTTTTCACGAATCCTTTTATTCGCCTATTTTTGCTCTTTTGAAAATGCAGCGATGATTGAAAAAATATCCACACAACTTCAAATTGCTTCCTGGCAGGTGGAAAACACGCTTGCCTTGCATAACGAAGGGGCTACTGTTCCGTTTATTGCCCGATACAGAAAAGAAAAAACAGGCGGCCTGACCGATGAGCAGATTCTGGAATTATTGAAAATCTACAAACAGCTTACGGAGCTGGAGGAACGCCGGCAGGTAATTCTGAAGAGTCTTGAAGAACAGGGGATTACCGATATAAGACTTTTGGAGAAGATAAAAACCGTCGCAACATTAAGTCAGATGGAAGACCTTTATCTGCCGTACCGTCCCAAACGGAAAACCAAAGGGATTATGGCTGCGGAAAAAGGACTGGAACCGCTGGCGCGGATGCTGATGTCGGAAACGGTCAGGGATGCGGAGGATACTGCACAGCGGTTTGTTCTGCCTGGAAAAGGTGTTGACTCAGTAGAAGAGGCTCTGGCCGGCGCCCGTGATATTATGGCGGAGTGGATTGCCGAAAAAGAACGCATCAGAAGTTTTGTGCGGAATAGCTTCCAAAGACATGCTGTCATTGTATCCAAAGTGGCCAAGGGAAAAGAAGGGGAAGGCGACAAATACCGCTCCTGGTTTGACTGGTCAGAAAAAGCTGCCAAATGCCCGGCGCACAGAGTGCTGGCTATCTTCAGAGGGGAAAAAGAGGGATTTCTGAAAGTAAAAATCTCACCGGATACCGACTGGCTGGTGGAAGAGGTAACACGGCGGGTGGTACGGGCGATGCCCGAAACAAATTTGCATAAAGCAAAAGCGGCAAAAGATGCCGTGAAACGACTTTTAATGCCGGCCATGGAAACCGAACTCCGGGCAGCGTTAAAGAAAAAAGCCGACGAGAGCGCAGTGGCTGTTTTTAAAAAGAATCTGGAGCAGTTGCTGCTTTCTCCGCCTCTCGGAAGGAAACGTGTGCTGGCCATTGATCCGGGATTTCGAACGGGTTGTAAAGTGGTTTGTCTCGACAGCAACGGCAATCTGCTGCATAACGAAACGATCTATCCGCATCCACCGCAAAACGAGGTGGCCATGGCGACAAAAAAGATCAAGTCGATGGTGGAACGCTATAAAATGGAAGCCATTGCCATAGGAAACGGAACGGCGGGCCGGGAAACCGAATGGTTTATCGGAAATATCCGTTTCGACAGACCTCTGGTTTCGGTGATGGTGAACGAAGACGGCGCTTCGGTTTACTCGGCTTCCGTGGTGGCACGGGAGGAATTTCCGGAATATGACGTGACCGTGCGGGGCGCCGTTTCCATAGGCAGGCGGCTGCAGGATCCGTTGGCCGAACTGGTGAAAATTGACCCCAAGTCGTTGGGAATCGGGCAATACCAGCACGATGTAAACCAAAACCTGCTGAAAGAGTCTTTGAAGACTACTGTGGAACTTTGCGTGAACAGGGTGGGTGTGGAGCTGAACCTTGCCAGTAAAGAACTGCTGACGTTTGTGTCGGGTATCGGGCCTACGCTGGCTGCCAAAATTGGTTCGTTCCGCAAAGGAAACGGCGCTTTTAAAAACCGCAATGAATTAAAGAAAGTTCCCGGCCTGGGAGCCAAAGCATTTGAACAATCGGCAGGCTTTTTGAGAATAAAAGGGGGCGACTATCCGTTGGATGTCACTGCCGTTCATCCGGAACATTATGCTGTGGTCGAAAATATGGCAAAAAAGCTTGGTCTCCGGGTGGATGAACTTATTCAAAACAAGAAGATTAAACAACTCATTCGTCTTGAGGATTTTGTAACCGAAAATATCGGGTTACCCACCCTTTCAGATATTCTGGACGAGCTGGAGAAACCCGGCCGTGACCCGAGAAAAAAGCTGGATGCCTTCCGGTTCGCCGAAGACATCAAAACCATGGAAGATCTTAAAGAAGGGACGGTAGTTCCCGGAATTATTACCAACATCACCGATTTCGGCGCTTTTGTGGATATCGGTATTCACGAAAACGGATTAATCCATAAGAGCAATATGGCAAATGCTTATGTGAGTCATCCCTCCGGGTATGTTTCTTTGGGGCAGCATGTGGAGGTGAAAATCATAGCCGTGGATATTTCGAGGAAACGCATTGCGCTTAGTCTGGTCATCGATTGATTTTGAGCCATAGACAATGGTTATGAAATTAAGCACGAAACTTCAACAACAAAAATTCGTATATCTGATAAAACAAACACAAACAAAGCTTCGCCGGAAGTATCTCAGTTGAAAGCTAAAAAATGGAACTACACGAATTATTAAAAGAGGAAGAAAAAAACCAACTACTGCATGTTGCCCGACAGTCAATAATCTGCTGTTTTAAGGGCGAAAGTTTTTTGTCGGACCGGATCGCTGTGTGCAAAAATGAGTTGTACGACAGGTTTAAAGACCCTGCTGTTCCCGCTTTTGCCATGTCTCTGGCCTGTTTTGTGACGCTGACACGAAAGGAGGATGACCAACTGCGCGGCTGTATCGGCAACCTCCAGGCGGAAGCGGGAGAAACCTTGTTGGGAAACGTCATTCGTAACAGTATGTCGGCGGCATTTTACGACAACCGTTTCGAACCGCTGGAACCGGACGACCTGGCCCGGGTAAAAATAGAGATCAGTGTCCTTTCTAAACCTGAAATTATCCATTTTGATACTGAAAAAGAGCTTTTTGAACAGATTTTAGGTAAAGGCGTAGTGCTGCAAAAAGGATTTTACCGGGCCACTTTTTTACCGCAGGTGTGGGAAAAAGTGTCCCAACCCGAGCTGTTCCTGCGCCATTTGGCCGCCAAAGCGGGATTACCGGCTTCCGCCTGGACAGAAGCTTCGTATGCGGTGTACGAAGTGGAAAGTTTTGAAGAAGATTAAAACAAAAAACCGGCATAGCCCACCACAGCCGAGGCATCGCCGAAAGCTTCGGCAGAGGTGGAATAATTGATGAGATGGGGGCGTAGACCATGCCGACTCATAAAAGCAAAAGCTATTCGTAACGGGTTGATGCCACAGGCGTCCACATCGACAGGGTCAAGGTTTTCTATTTGCCGGATGCTGCGGCTGTCGATCTTCCGGGCTTCGTCCAACGGATAGTAGTGGCTTAGGTCGGTGCTGATGATCAAAAAATAATTTTTGAGGTACAAGGCGAATTCTTCAGCCTGAGTTTCGGATATATGTCCAACCACGAGCGGCAGCATCCTGCTTTGGGGGCTGAAGTGTTGAATAAATGGTAATTGTACTTCCAGTGAATGCTCTTCGTTATGAACGGAAGGGTGTACAGAAAACAGGCTGCTGTGTATGATTTGTGTACGGCCCATGGGGCTTTCCCAAAAATCGTGCGGGTCGCGGTAAGCCGTATGAAAAAATGCGCGGTGCGAAGGGCCCAGCAGGGCTATTTTTTCCGGCTTTATTTTCCGCAACAACCGGTGGGCGGCGTAAGTGGTTTTTCCCGAATACACCCAGCCCGCATGGGGAACGATTAACCCGGAAATTTTGCTGTTATTCATTCCCTCCGCCATGTCTTCTTCTTTTAGCTCTTTCTCAAAACGTTGGAAAAAAGCAAGGATTTCCCTTTTTGTCGAAGGATAAAAGCTTCCCGCGAAAGCGGGCTTCCGAATGGTGATATTTTCCTTTTCCATAATCCTGAAACTTTTGTACGAAAATACAACACACGGGCGGGAAATGCAACCAAGACAAACAGAAGTACTGTATTTTTTGCACCAATAAATGAATTTAACCGTAAAAGATAAGTCGTCCCTAACAGGTCTTTGATATAGTTCCGTTAGGGACGACTTAAATTTATAAGTGTGGATTTCCAATCCACATTATACTATTGCTCATTTGGGTTTGTGCCAAAGGCACTCTTTTGGAGTAACCCGAAGGCAGAAGGGTAAAAGGATTTTTAATCCATGGTATCCCCACTTTTTCCTACTTTTGAAGAAAAAAACAGAACAATGTATTTAACCGACAGGGAATTGTTTTACCGCCATTTGGCTGTTCCGGCCGAAGTGCCTCAGGCATTGGAAATTGTGCGTGCAGAAGGGATTTATTTGTTCGATGATCTGGGAAACGAATATGTGGACCTGGTTTCCGGCGTTTCAGTGAGCAATGTGGGTCATCAGCACCCGGCGGTGGTGGCAGCCGTAAAAGAGCAGGCTGATAAATACATGCACCTGATGGTGTACGGCAAATACATCCAATCGCCGCAGGTACAACTGGCCGGCAAAATGGCTGAGAACCTTCCGCCATCACTTGATGCTGTTTATTTTGTCAACTCGGGCAGCGAAGCCATCGAAGGGGCGTTGAAACTGGCCAAACGCATGACCGGCCGTACCGAAATGATCGCTTTTAAAAATGCGTACCACGGTCATACCCACGGTGCCATGAGTATGCTGGGCAACGAAAAAATGAAATATGCTTTTTATCCGCTGTTGCCCGATATCCGGTTTTTAAATTTTAATGTTTTGGACGAGCTGGCGCAGATCACTGAAAAGACGGCCTGCGTACTCATCGAACCTATTCAGGCCGAGGCCGGTATTCTTATTCCGGATAAGGGCTATGTGAAGGCGCTGCGGCAACGTTGCACCGAAACCGGCACAGTGCTTATTTTTGATGAGGTGCAAATGGGTTTCGGTCGCACCGGAAAGCTGTTTGCTTTTGAGCATTTTGATGTGGTTCCTGATATTTTGTGCCTTGCCAAAGCCATGGGGGGCGGCATGCCCATCGGGGCTTTTGTTTCCTCCAAAGAAAATATGCTGTTGCTGACCCATCATCCCGAACTGGGACACATTACCACTTTTGGCGGCCATCCGGTAAGTTGTGCGGCAGCGCTGGCAAGTCTGGAAGTAATCCTTCGCGAAAAGCTGCACGAAAAAGCACAGGCCAAAGGGCGCCTGTTCGTAAAATGGCTGGAAGGTCATCCGCTGGTGAAAGAGATACGGCAAATAGGGCTGATGCTCGCCGTGGAGCTGGTGGATGAAGCCACAACTGATAAAATAGTGCATGAAATGTATAAAAACAGACTGATTATTGACCGTTTTCTTTTCAACGATACCAGTTTTCGTATTGCTCCGCCACTTACCATCACCGAAGAGGAAATCAAAATGATTGCAGATAAAATATTGGATAGCCTTAACCAAATAAAATAATTGCCTAATGAGAAAATTCTACTTTTTATTTTTTGCCGGACTTTTTATGTTTGGCGGAAATGTTTTTGCTCAGGACAGGGTGAGCAGCCTGAATTTTGAGACACGTTCCGAAGTGATTGCACAACACGGTATGGCCTGTACCAGCCAGCCATTGGCTACATTGATTGCCATTGATATCCTGAAAAAAGGTGGTACGGCTGTTGATGCTGCCATTGCTGCCGATGCGGCGCTTGGATTGATGGAACCCACCGGTGCCGGTATGGGTGGTGACCTGTTTGCCATTGTGTGGGATGCCAAAACACAAAAACTCTACGGATTGAATTCTAGCGGTCCGTCGCCCAAATCATTGACGTTAAAATATTTTAAAGAGCATGGCTACAAATTTATTCCTGCTCACGGACCGTTACCTGTTTCGGTACCGGGATGTGTGGATGGCTGGAATGAACTACACAAACGTTTCGGCAAACTGCCCGTAAGTGAAATTCTGCAACCGGCCATTACGTATGCACGCGAAGGTTTTCCGGTTACGGAACTCATTGCCTATTATTGGAAACTGAATGCCCGGATTTTGAAAAAATATCCCGGTTTTGCCCAAGAGTACATGCCCAATGGCAAAGCGCCTGTGAAGGGGCAGGTTTTTAAAAACCCTAACCTTGCCAATACGCTGGAGTATCTGGCTAAAAAAGGATTGCGTTCTTTTTATGAAGGAAAGCCGGCGCGCGTGATTGATAAATATATGCACGAACAAGGCGGATTTTTGTCTTATAATGATTTGGCTTCTTATCATGCAGATTGGGTAAAACCCGAGAGTACCAATTACCGCGGTTACGATGTGTGGGAACTTCCGCCTAACGGGCAGGGAATTGCGGTGTTGCAAATGCTTAACATGCTTGAGAACTTCGATATTAAGTCCATGGGCTTTGGCAGTGCGGCTTATATTCATTTACTCACCGAAGTAAAAAAAATTGTTTATGAAGACCGTGCCAAATTTTATTCTGATCCAAAATTCAACAAAATTCCTGTAGAACAACTCATTTCTAAAAAATATGCCAAAAAGCGGCTGAAATTGTATAATCCGCATCATGCTGCCAAATATTATCCTGCAGGTCAGCCGGAAAAAGGAAACACCGTATACATGACCGTTGCCGACCAGTATGGAAATATGGTTTCACTGATACAAAGCAATTACCGCGGCATGGGATCAGGCATGGCCCCTCCCGGGCTCGGATTTGTTTTGCAGGATCGAGGTGAACTTTTCTCACTGAAACCCGGACAGTTCAACACTTATGCTCCCGGAAAACGGCCTTTCCACACTATTATTCCGGCTTTCGTTACCAAAGATGGAAAGCCCTGGCTGAGTTTTGGCGTGATGGGCGGGGCCATGCAACCGCAGGGGCAGGTTCAGGTTCTTGTCAATTTGATTGATTTCGGCATGAACCTTCAGGAAGCCGGCGATGCCCCGCGCATACGTCACGATGGCTCTTCACAGCCCACCGGAACAAAAATGAAAGATGGCGGCTGGCTTAATATGGAAAGCGGATTCCGTTATGATGTTATCCGGAAGTTAATGCAAATGGGGCACCGTATACGATGGAGCCTTGGCGGTTACGGCGGTTATCAGGCCATCATGTGGGATGCCAAAAATAAAGTGTATTACGGTGCTTCCGAGTCGAGAAAAGATGGGGAAGCCATCGGGTATTAGGGCTTATAATAAAATAATATGCAGCAGAAAACGACAGAAATCTTAGAAAAAATTAAAGCGGTTATCGGTAAAGAGGAACAACTCTCGCCTTCACCGTTTATGAACTGGCTGAAACCGGTAGCTGTGGCTGCAGAGTATGGCTCGCTGACCTTTGAATACGAAATAAGAAGGGAAATGACCAATCCCATGGGAAACCTGCATGGTGGCATTATTGCCGGAATTATTGATGACATTATGGGAGCTACGGTTTACAGCCTCGGCAAAAGTGATTATTTTGTCACGGTAAACCTCTCGGTGGACTATTTTGCGCCTGCTGTGTTTGGCGATATTGTTCATGCTAAGACCAAGGTGATAAAAGAAGGACGAAAAGTCATTAATGTCGAATGTGAGTTGTGGCTGCCGGCCAAAAAACGGTTGTTGGCCAAAGCCAGTTCCAATCTAATGCGTGTCCGGTAACCATGTCTGTTTTCCGGCTTCCTGAAGAAATTGTTTTTCCAAAGCCTGAACTGGCTGAACCAAATGGCCTGTTGGCTGTAGGTGGTGACCTTTCGCCACAACGACTGCTACAAGCTTATGCTTCCGGTATTTTTCCGTGGTACAACGAGGGACAACCTATTTTGTGGTGGTCGCCCGACCCGCGGCTGGTGCTTTTCCCCGAAGAATTTAAAAGACACAAAAACCTGGGACGACTTGTGCGCAGTGGCCGTTTCGATGTGACCCTGAACAGTGATTTTGTCGAGGTTATCCGGGCCTGTAGCCGGGTAGAGCGGCCAGGACAGGAAGGAACCTGGATAACAAAAGAAATGCAGGACGCTTATATCAGGTTGCATACTCTTGGTTTTGCCTGGTCAGTAGAGGTTTGGGATGGAAAAGAACTGGTCGGGGGATTGTATGGCGTGGCGCTGGGAAAGGTTTTCTTTGGCGAGTCCATGTTCCACACGGTAACGGATGCTTCTAAAGTGGCTTTGTGGTATTTGGTGGACTATTTGATTGAAAACAGTTTCCGGCTCATCGATGTACAGCAGGATACGCCCCACATGCGTAGCCTTGGGGCGCGCCTGATTCCCCGGACAGAGTTTCTGGGAATTTTAAAGGGAAACATTGATTAAAGGCGGTTGGTAAATAGATCCTGCGATAGCAGGAAAGCCGTAAAGAGTGTGATGGATGTTTTTAATAAAGCCGGAGAATCAAATAGCAATAACACGCCATTAGTTTTGGAGACATAACTGGCCTATTGAGGTTTACAGCAATGCAGTTATTCATTAGAAGTTAGATTATTTGCATAACATTCCTGTTGAGGCTGGCAGGTTAAGACAGCCGTGTATTATTAGAATAAAAAATTTATGATGCGTCTGTCCTGATAATATTTCTCCATTTGTACCCGTTTCACTGGTTTGGGTATTATCTTTGCTGTTTTAAAAAATCATGAAATATTCTCTGCTGGTTGTTATATTTTTTGCTTTGCTTGTTTTTCCGGCAAGGGCCAAAGTATTGCCGGAACATGCCGACACGACTATTCTCCGGCGGGCAGACTCCATGGCATCGGTCAATTTGGAAGAGGTTGAAATTATTTCGCGAAGAAACAATGTTTCCTTCTGGACACGGTGGCGGCTGAACCGTCTTATACGGAATGTTAAGAAAGTTTATCCTTATGCCAAAACAGCGGGGGCATTGTTACGTATTTATGATACTAAACTGGAGCATGCCAAAAACGATGCCCAACGCAAGAAATTGATGAAACAGGCGGAAGCTGAAATAAAAACACGTTATGGCCCCTCTTTGAAAAAACTGACTTTTATGCAAGGTATTATCCTGATTAAACTCATCGACCGCGAAACAGGTAATACTTCTTATGGTTTGTTGCAACAACTACGAGGTAAGTTCACCGCTTTTTTTTACCAGGCTTTTGCCCGTGTTTGGGGGTATAATCTGAAAGCACGTTATGAACCCCACGGTAAAGACCGTGAAATTGAAGCTATCGTGAGACTCATAAAAGCAGGGAAATTATAAAATAAATCACATGTCAAGACTGTCAGGCAGTGGACAGGGGTTGTCAAGCGGTGGTCATACGATAGCTATTCGATTGTTCTGAAACCTTTGCAAAGGTCTTCTTCTGTATATTTTAGTATTCAGGTTAATAATTATTTCGTATCAGGATTTTCATTTTTATTTTACATCTCGTATCCCATATCCCACATCTCACGTCTTACATCCCTATTTCCCCCGGCCCTGAATAACTATCAAAACAGTGTAAATCATAATTTTAAAGTCCATGGAAAGGGACATGTTTTCCAGATAAAGCAGATCGTATTTCAGGCGGTCAATCATTTCGTCTATGGTGGAGGCATAACCGTATTTGACCTGGCCCCAGGAAGTAATCCCCGGTTTTATTTTCAGCAACAGTCTGTAATGCGGTGCCTTCTCCATAATCTGGTCTATATAAAATTGTCGTTCGGGGCGTGGTCCAACCAGTGACATTTCCCCTTTCAGCACAGTAAAAAATTGTGGGATTTCATCCAGCCTGTATTTCCTGATAATCAGCCCGAAAGGTGTTATCCTGGGATCATTTTCCGTGGAGAGTTGTGGGCCGTTTTTTTCCGCATCTACAAACATGGAACGAAATTTATACATGGAAAATGGTTTTCCTCTCTGGCCAACGCGTTCCTGTTTGAAAAGGATAGGCCCCGGTGAGGAAAGCTTAACACCAATGGCAGTAAAAAGGTAAACCGGTGAGAGAAAAATCAGGACCAGAGACGATGCAAGAACATCCAGTATACGTTTCAGAAGCTGTTGCCAAACCGGCATTAAGTCGGGCGATATTTCAATAAGCGGCGTATGATAAACGTTAGACACTTTTACTGTTCCAAACATAATGTCCTGCAGAAGCGGGATAATTTTAATAATGACATTGGCCTCTTCCAGTTCGATAATAATACGCTGAATCGTATCTTTTTCAGAACGTTCAATGGCAATGATAACTTCTTCTGCCTGTTTTTCTTTTACGATGTCGTTCAGCTCTCCGTAATTACCCAGATAGGGGAGGTATTTGCTCATTTTAAAATGCTTGCGGTCGTGTACATTGACAAACCCGACAAACTTGTTTCCCGAAGAAATCTCCTGATGTATGATTGACTGATAGATGCTTTTTGCATTTCCGTTGCTGCCAATAATTATCGTGTTAAAACCAATTTTACCTTTATGAACCTGGCGAACAGTTTGAGAGGTAAGTAACAACCGGAAAGTATAAGTAAGTACAAACTGTAAAATGAACAAGACAATAAAAGATTCATAATAATCGCTGTATCCATGGACCTGGTCGTCCAAAATCAGGATAAAGAACAAAATAATCACACCTGTCAAAACCGAAATTATAGTTTGCCCTAGCTCTTTTAAACGGGCTTTCCGGTAAATGCGCCGGTATGCACCTGCCATAACGTAAAGAAAAAGCCAGAATAAAGGAATAAATATAATACCAAACCAGAATTTGCGGTCGTCATAAATCTCATTAAGATGGTTGAGAATTTGCGGATTTTCGTTCAGTTTTCTGTAAAGATAAAACAACATCCACGCCAGCAGGGCGCTGAGCCAGTCAAAAAAAGCATATTTTGTAACCTGTAAATGTCTGTTCATTAATTGTCTTTCTTTTTGTCAACATAAGCTTTTTCCTTTGTAGCAGGATGTACGGGAATGTAAAGCATGTTGAACATGAATTTGATTTTGGGTTTCTTTTTAATGGCTAACGAAAAACGTTCGCTCTTATTGTTGAATAATTGAAGTATCTGTCTCTGCTTTTGGGTAAGCTTCACGGTGCCAGCATCTGTATTTTTTCGTTAATCAGTAAAGCGGCTTTCAGGTTTTGGTAGGTGCTGTCAAGTGTAATAAAGGGTTTTGTATTTTTGGCAAGGGAGAGGTAAAATTCACGAAGTGCCGGCAACAGTTTATTCTCTTTTGGCGTTTTTAGGTTTTTAATGAGGAAACTATCATTAATTTTGTCATTCTGCTTCCGCAGAATCTTCAATCGGTGTTTTAGAAAATCTGCCTGTATGTGAACCTGATGCTGATAAAATTTAATTCTTCTGATATTTTTTGAGGCGATGCGGTTGGCTGTGAGGTTGGCAACTGCCCCATTGTCAAATTCAATATTGGCGTTGACAATATCGGGCGAGCCATTGAATACATTCACTCCTGAGGCATGAACGGTACGGATATTGGCTTTAACAATACTGAGCACAATGTCGATGTCGTGCATCATTAAATCCATGACAACGGGAATCTCATTTTGTTGGTTATCAAAAGCAATATGTCGCTGAGCCTCGATATACAGCGGGTGAGAGAGGTAGGGAAGTGCTGCGGTATAGGCCGGATTAAACCTCCCGGGATAATAAACCTGTACTTTCACATTTGCTTCTTCCGAAAGGTGGATAAGCTTTAGTGCTTCTGCAGGGTTTGCAAAAACCGGATTTTCAATAAATAAATGCTTCGATTTTTTAATGGCTTCTGCGGCAAGCTGGAAATGGTTTGTATGAGGGGAAATTATGGCAACAGCATCCGAATCCTGAAGCAGCTCTCCAAAATCCTCAAAAAACTTAATCCCTTTTGTTTCACAAATTTCACGGGCGTTTTCGGCTTGAGGGCTAAAAATTCCCGAAAGCTGAAGGCCGTCAACAGAATGGATGACTTTCAAATGATTATTAGAAATTTTGTCCATGCCGGCAAGCCCGATTTTAATCATGGTAATTTTTTTTCAAAAATAAAGCCTGAAATGTTTACATTCGCACTTGCGAAAAGAATTAACCAACCTTTGAATGTTAATAAATGGAAGACACTTACCGCCATAAAGGTATGCGCCGTAAACTGGTGAACGAAATTAGGAAAAAAGGTATTCTTGATGAAGAAATTCTGGAAGCGATTTACCGTGTTCCCCGTCATTTGTTTCTCGATTCCGGATTTTTAAATTATGCTTATGAGGATAAACCTTTTCCCATCGGGTCAGGACAAACTATTTCGCAGCCCTACACCGTTGCTTTTCAAACAGAACTTTTAAACGCAAAACCCGGGTTGAAGATTTTGGAAATTGGTACAGGTTCCGGGTATCAGGCCTGCGTATTGGTTGCGCTTGGCGTGGAAGTTTATTCTGTTGAACGACAGAGAAAGCTTTATGAAAAAGCCCGCATCTTTTTGCCCCATCTTGGATTTCAGGCCCATCTGTTTTACGGAGATGGTTATCTGGGCCTGCCGGAGGAGGCCCCTTTCGATGGTATCTTGATTACAGCTGCTGCCCCCGAAATTCCCACATGCCTGTTTCAGCAGCTTAAAACCGGAGGGGTATTGGTTTCGCCGGTAGGCAGTGGCGACATCCAAACCATGATACGTTATACCAAACTCAAAAACGGGAAAATTGCCAAAGAGAAATTCGGTAATTTTCGTTTCGTTCCCCTGCTCCGGGAAAAAGCAAACGATTGATATTTTCAACAATTGTTAATAAATTTTTTTCCAATCATAATATATTGATAATAAGATTGTTAAAGTTTACTGTTCGTGAATTAGAGTATTTAATTGCTTAAAAGATTGTTTTTCTTTGAAAAAATTAAATAGTTTTGTAAACAATAAAGATAGAAAATTACATATCTTTATTTAATATTTCTTAACATTTAGTTTTACAATAATATATTTATTCTGATAATCTTTACATCATGATAATGAGCAGGTTTGTGAATATCACGAGACAGAAAAATATCCCTCTCGCGGCACCCTTATTTTTGTTTTTCATCTTTTTTCTTGTTGCATTTTCTTCTTTTGGGCAAACTCCGGAAGCTGAGAAGAATTTTGCCCAGTGTAAGGCTTGTCATACCATTGGTGGTGGCCGGCTGGTAGGTCCCGATTTAAAAGGTGTTACCAGCAGATATCCGCAGGCCTGGCTGATAAAATTTATTCAGAATTCGCAGGCTATGGTTAAGTCGGGAAACAAAGATGCTGTAAAAATTTTCAACGAGTACGGTAAAATTCCCATGCCTTCGCATAACTATACCGATGCCCAGGTAAAAGATATTTTGTTATATATTAAGAATGGCGGGAAGCTTCCGGCCGGCTCTGAAGTCAAAAAAGCTGCGGTAAAAATTTCTGCTTCCTCCGCCCAAAAAATTACACCGGCAGAACGGTATCTTCAGGAAAAAAGAGAAGGAAGCCGTAACCTGGCCATTTTTGCTATTATTTCCGGTGTATTGCTGGTGCTGAGCCTGCTCGACTTAATTTTCACCCGCTATCTTAAAGCCAAATGGATTCATTATGTTATTATATTGTCGGCCCTTTGGATTATTGGCGAATGGTCTTACGATTTTGCAACGGGTTTGGGGCGGCAGCAGAATTATCAGCCTGACCAACCTATCTGGTTTTCGCACAAAGTGCATGCCGGACAAAATCAAATTGATTGCGAATATTGTCATTTTACGGCCGAAACCAGTATGCACGCGGGTATTCCGCCTGCCTCAGTTTGTATGAACTGCCACACGCAGGTGAAAAAAGGTAAGCGTACCGGAAAAAAAGAAATTGCCAAAGTTTACGCTGCTATCAAGGCAAACAAACCTATACAGTGGATTAAGGTGGATAACTTACCCGACTTTGTCTATTTCAACCACAAACAACACGTGAAAGTGGGGAAGCTGGATTGTACCGAGTGTCATGGCGATGTTGCACAAATGGATCAGATAGCCCAGGTGAAAGATTTAAGTATGGGATGGTGCCTCGATTGTCACAGAACCCATAAAGTTCAGTTTACCAATAATAAATTCTATGGCTCGTACAAGAAATTACATGAAAAGCTAAAAGCCGGAAAAATAGATTTGGTAACGGTTAAAATGATTGGTGGCGAAGACTGCCAAAAATGTCACTATTAAAAACGAATTTTTATAAACTAATTCCATTTCAATATATTATGGAGAAGAAATACTGGCAAAGTCTGGAAGTTTACAAGGAAATGAAAAAGAACACGGCTTCTGATAAAGAAGCAATGCCCGAATTTTCCATCGATGGCCTGGATGAATCCGAAGTAAAAGGAAAATCAAGCCGAAGGGATTTCTTAAAAATGATGGGTTTTTCAGTGGGGGCAGTAGCATTGGTGTCTAGTTGTCAAATGCCTGTTCGTAAGGCTATCCCGTTGCTGAACCGCCCACAGGAGCTTATTCCAGGAGTGCCTAATTACTACGCATCTACCTTTTACGATGGCGATGAATATTGCAGTATTCTGGTAAAAACCCGTGAGAGCCGTCCCATCAAAATTGAAGGAAACGACCGGTCGCCCATTTCACAACGTGGAACTTCCGCCCGCGTTCAGGCCTCGGTGTTGAATCTTTATGATGATGCCCGCCTGAAAGGCCCTGTGAAAAGTGGAAAGCAAAATGACTGGAAAACCATTGACAAGGATATTAAAGCCAAACTGGAAACGTTGAAAACCGATGACAAAGAGGTAATCCTTATGACTTCTACAATCATCAGTCCCACTACGCGCAAATTAATTGGCGATTTTGTGAAATCTTATCCAAATGTGAAATGGATACAATATGACAGCCTCCCTATGTCGGCCATGCGTAATGCCAACGAAGCCAATTTCGGGAAAGCGGTTATTCCTTTCTATCATTTTGAAAATGCCGATGTTATGGTTGGGTTCAACGCTGATTTTCTCGGTACATGGCTCATGCCGGTAACTTTTACCAGGCAGTTTTCCAAAGGCCGTAAACTGAAAGACGGTCAGACGAAAATGTCACGGTTATACCAGTTTGAAACCAACATGTCGCTTACCGGTTCCAATGCCGATTATCGCTATCAGATAAAACCATCGGAAGAGGCAGCCGTTTTACTGAAATTGTATAATGTACTGGCTAAAAAAACCGGTAATACTGTTTTTGGCTCGCCATCGGTAAAAACAGATGTGAATACTGCAGCCAGAGATTTACTAAAAGCCAAAGGAAAATCGCTGGTGGTTTCGGGTACCAACGATTTGCAAATTCAGTTGATAGTGAATGCCATAAATAATCTGCTGGGCAACTACGGCAACACCATTGACCTTAGCACACCGATAAACCTGAAACAGGGACAGGAAAGCGAAATGATGCAGGCAATGAGTTCCATACAATCGGGTAAAGCAGGCGGTATCCTTTTTTATAATGTTAACCCTGTGTATGATTGTGTTCATAAAGATAATTTGGTAAAGGCCTTAAAAAAACTTCCCCTGAAAGTGTCATTTGCTGCTACGATGGACGAAACAGCGCAACTTTGCGATTATGTTTGCCCGGATAATAATTATCTGGAATCGTGGAATGATGCGGAACCTGTTCAGGGATTTTACAGTTTTGCCCAGCCCACCATTCGCCCGATTTTTGATACACGGCAGTTTCAGGATAGTTTGCTTTCCTGGCTGGGTGCGGAGCAATCTTTTACTGATTATCTTGAAAAAAACTGGGAAAAAAGCCTTTTCCCAAAACAAAAAGATTTCACCAGCTTTAACAAATTTTGGTTCAAATGTAAACAGGATGGTGTTTATTCTTTTGCTGCCAAAGATGGTCCTCAGCCTTCCTATAAGGGGGTCAGGCTGAAAGCCGGTAAACCGATGGAAAACACTCTTGAACTGGCATTGTACGAGAAAATTTCCATGGGAACCGGAAAATATGCCAACAATCCGTGGCTACAGGAAATGCCTGATCCTGTGACAACTGCAACATGGGACAATTACGTTACAATTTCTCCTGCTTTTGCAAAGATGCAGGGATTGGAACAGGAAGATGTGGTGAAAATTAATGGTAAACTGGTGCTTCCTGTTTTGATACAGCCCGGCCAGGCAGAAGGTACAATTGGTATAGCCATTGGATATGGAAGGAACCATGCCGGAAAAGTAGGAGATGGCGTTGGGAAAAGTGTTTATGGATTAATGAATGTTACTAACGGAACCAAAAACCTGCTGGGAACTGTTGTTGCAATGAAAAAGACTTCCAATACCTATCCGCTGGCGCTTACCCAGACCCATCATGTTATGGAAGGACGTCCCATTGTTCGCGAAACCGTATTGGGGTCATTTATTAAAAACCCCGCTGCGGGAAACGAGGAACATGAGAAATTCTTGAAAAGCGAAGATTTCAGCTTGTATCCCGAACCGAAGTTTGAAGCTTTCCAGTGGGGATTGTCCATTGATTTGAATAGCTGTACAGGTTGTAGTAACTGCCTCATCTCCTGCCAGGCCGAGAACAATGTAGCCGTGGTAGGTAAAGACCAGGTGAAACGCGGAAGAATTATGCACTGGCTTCGTATGGATCGCTATTACTCTGAAATGGACGATAACCCGGAAGTTTTCCACATGCCGGTTATGTGCCAGCAGTGCGATAATGCACCGTGCGAAAATGTTTGTCCGGTAGCAGCCACTACACATAGCGATGAGGGATTGAACCAGATGGCATACAACCGTTGTATCGGTACCCGCTATTGTATGAACAACTGCCCGTACAAAGTAAGACGTTTTAACTGGTACGAGTATGTCAACAACAACAGCTTTGATTACAATATGAACAGTGAACTGGGTAAGCTGGTGCTGAATCCGGATGTTACAGTCCGCCAGCGTGGTGTGGTTGAGAAATGTACTTTTTGCGTACAGCGTATCCAGGAGAAAAAGCTGGAAGCCAAAGCGGATAACCGCGAATTGCGCGATGGCGAAATACTCACTGCCTGCCAGCAAAGTTGCCCTGCGGATGCCATCCAGTTTGGAAACCTGCTGGACAAGAAAAGTGCTGTGAGTAAGTCAAACGATACCGGAAGGATGTATCATTTGCTTGAATCGTTGCACACGTTGCCATCAACAAGCTATTTAACCAAGGTAAGAAATAAAGAAGCATAATAAAAAACAGGTATTATGTACAATATTAAAGCAAGAGGCGTATTAATCGAAGGAAACAAACGGTATCATGATATTACACGTGATGTCACCAATCCTTTGCTTAGCAAAACAACACCAACCTGGTGGTGGATAGCCGCTTTTATCTCCAGTGCTATGCTGGTTTGGGGTATCTGGGGTTTTTACAACACCATTGTTGTGGGTACCGGAACCTGGGGGCTGAATAACAGTGTTTCCTGGGGATGGGCTATCATCAACTTTGTGTGGTGGATTGGCATCGGACATGCCGGAACCGCTTTCTCCATCTTTTTGCTTGTGCTGCACCAGAAATGGAGAACCTCCATTAACCGTGCTGCAGAAGCCATGACTATTTTTGCTGTGATGGCAGCCGGAATGTTTCCACTGATTCACATGGGACGTATATGGGATGGCTTTTTTGTCTTTCCTTATCCCAACACAAGAGGCCCTTTGTGGGATAACTTTAATTCCCCTTTATTTTGGGACGTTATGGCCATCAGCACTTATCTTACTGCTTCTTTTCTGTTTTGGTACGTGGGTATGATGCCAGACTTTGCCAGTATTCGCGAAAGAACTGTCTCGAAAATAAAAAAGAGAATTTATGGTATCCTGAGTTTTGGATGGCTGGGTTCTGCAAGAGGCTGGTTGCGTTTCGAATCGGCCGCACTGCTAATGGGCGGATTGACGGCTCCGCTGGTTGTTTCTGTCCACTCCATAGTGGCTATGGACTTTGCTGCCGGTGTTGTGCCGGGATGGCATTCTACAATTTTCCCCCCGTTTTTTGTGGTTGGTGCTATCTTTTCGGGATTTGCCATGGTGCTTACCATGATGATTATCGTTCGGAAAGTTTATAAATATGAAGAATATGTTACCCAACGCCACCTTGACGCCATTGCCCGTGTGCTCACCTTTGTTTCTCTGATTATGGGCGTGGCTTATATTTCTGAAATCTTCGTTGCCTGGTATTCTGACTCACCTTACGAAATGTTTGTCTTTTTCAAAAACAGGGCAGTGGGAGAATATTCCTTTGAATTTTGGGCTATGATTATTTTTAATGCCATCGTTCCCCAGCTTTTCTGGTTTAAGAAAATCCGGAAGAATATCACGATAGTATTTATCATTAGTATTTTGATAAATATAGGAATGTGGTACGAACGTTTTGTTATTGTGATCACTTCTCTGTCTAAAACCTGGCTGCCTTCCACATGGCATGGTTATTCGCCAACAATAACAGAGATAGCTATTTACGTTGGGACAATTGGTTTCTTTGTGTTCGGAATACTGCTGTTCCTGCGTTTTCTTCCCATGATGGCCTCCAGTGAGCTGAAAGGTATTCTTAAAGAAACCAGTATTGTCACAGAAAACACAGAAAACCATGAATAATCAAAATCAAATTTTGGGCGTTTTTGATGACCCTGATGAAGTTACGGCAGCCGTAAAAGAACTTTTACGAAACGATGTTCAGGTACAGGATGTTTTTTCACCTTTTCCCATCGAACATGTTTGGGAATTGCTGAAATTGAAAACCCGTATTCCTTATGCAACTTTTTTGTATGGAGTGATAGGTACAGCGGGAACTTTCGGTTTTCTTTACTGGACTTCTGTCATTAATTATCCGTTGATTTTTGGTGGCAAACCAACCAATTCCCTCTCATTCATTGTCATTATGTTTGTCCTGACCATTTTATCCGGTGTTATTTTTACCCTCGCTACTTATCTAATTCGTGAAAAAATGTGGCCAGGCAAAAAAGCTTCCATGCCTGATACCCGTTCCATGGACGATAAGTTTGTTATTGTTATAGACAAACATAAGAATATGGATGATGATGCGATCCTGAAAATTAATGAACTTCTGAAGAAGAATGGTGCGGTAGAGGTTAATATGAACAATGTTTAATGCATAAAACGATTAACATGAAAAATAAATCAATTTTTTTTATTTCTTTATTGTTTGTGGTGGCCTTATCTTCCTGTGTACGCGATAAGAATAATCCGGGATATGCCTACATGGGAGAGCATGATATGTACTATACAAAATTCGATAAAGCCTATGCGCCAAGTAAAGTGCTTCCAAACGGGCAAATAAATCAACCTGCTCCGCAAGGAAGTGTGGACAGGCGAAGTACTTATTTTCCTTTTCATCCCAAAAACATTGCAGAAAAAGTTGCAGGACAGGCAAAAGCTGCTACAGAATTAAAAAATCCCATACTTCCGACTACGGTAAACCTTGCAGAAGGAAAACATCAATATGGTATTTTTTGTGCTGATTGCCATGGCGTAGATGCCAAAGGAGATGGTCACCTGTACACTTCGGGGCTTTTCCCCGCCAAACCGCGCGATTTAACCAGTAGTTATGTGCAAACTATGGCCGATGGTTCCATCTATTTTATCATTACCGAAGGCTCTATCTCCGGACTTATGGGACCGCATGGCGTTCAGGTTATACCGGAAAACCGCTGGAAAATCATAAATTATCTGCGTTCGATTGTAAAAAAATAATACCATCGCTATTAAAAATTTATTCTCATGGATAAGAAACTTCAAATTAGTCAGTCGTTTAAAAATATCATGATTTTCCTGATTGTGATAGGTGTTGCTTCTGTTGCAGCCGGATTCCTGACGGGTGCTGTAAACAGAACATGGGCTAACCTGTTGCTAAACAACTTTTTGTTTTTGTCAATCACCCTTGGTGGTCTATTCTGGATGGCCATACAAGCTATTACACAATCGGGTTGGTCGTCGTCCTTTGTCCGTATTCCGCAGTCTCTGGTGGCTTATCTTGTGGTAGCGGCCATACTGTGGCTATTCCTGTTTATCGGCCTTCCGCATTTGTTTCACTGGGCTGCTCCCGGTGCTGCTTTACATGATGCCGTGCTGTCCCATAAATCGCCCTATTTGAATATTCCTTTTTTGATTATCCGCACGGTTGTGTTTTTTATTTTATGGATACTCATAGCCTGGCGTATTAGAAAACTTTCTCTGAAAGAAGACCAGACAGGCGGTCTTGACACTTTTAATAAAATTGAGCTTTTATCCAAGGTCTTTATTTTTGTACTTGGGGTTTCTTTTATCTTTGTGGGCATCGACTGGCTTATGTCGCTAGATGCGCATTGGTTCAGTACTATTTTTGCGGTTAAATTCTTTATTTCCGCTTTTTATCACGGTTCGGCTATCATTGCGGCCGTGGTTATTATTTTATACAAGCTGGGCTATTTTCCGTTTTTAAACCAGGGACATTTACATGACTTTTCGAAATATATCTTTATGCTCAGTATTATGTGGGGATATATGTGGTTTGTTCAATATCTGCTTATCTGGTACGGCAATATTCCTGAAGAAACAGCCTATTTTCATATGCGCAGAGAGGACGGATTTCAGGCTCTTTTTCTCGCCGAGATTCTTATCAACTGGCTGTTTCCATTCTTGTTTCTTATGTGGAACAGGATGGCTAGAAATGCAAACGCACTGTTACTGACGGTGGCTGTTTTACTAATCGGACAATACATTGAAATCTACAATGCAGTAGTGGCGGAAACAGTACATAAAGTTGTTTTTGGCTATTTGGAAATAGGAATTTTTATTGGTTTTGCAGGGATATTTATGCTGGTAGGCGCTATTTCGCTTTCAAAATACCCGCTGGTTGCCAAAAATCATCCTTATCTTATGGAGAGTTTTGTTTTAGAAGACTTTGAAGAAGAATATTAACCGAAAGGTTTTGTTTTATGGAAAGGCTTCTGTTCATTGCAATAGAAGCCTTTTTGTTTTCTGTATTTTGATTTTGTACGTATGATTCCAGGTGAAAAACATAAAAACGGAATTGCAGGTCATCTGTTTCAGCTATTTCAGGCCTTTAGTCTGGATGTGGTGGTTGGTTCTTTGGCCATAGGATTTTTTGCCGTACAATTACTACATGTTCATCCAAATCCCTGGTGGTGGCTGGTGCTTGCTTTATCCGTTTGGGTAGTGTACACAGGCGACCATCTCCTTGATGGCTTCCAACGGAAACAAGCTGCAACCATGTTTCGACACAGGATACATTACCGTTTTCGCTATTTGTTTATGGTTGTCCTTTTGCTGGCAGCTTTATCAGCTGTTGTTCTTACACGGGTATTTTTAGATAGTCGTATTTTCCAGGGTGGGTTTGCATTGGGGCTGGCAGCTTTGGTTTATCTGGGGCTGGTTTATCTGGCACGAAAAAGAGGCTTCTATTTCCAGAAAGAACTTGTTATCAGCCTGTTTTATGTAGCTGGTATTTGGCTGGCTCCGGTTATCTGGCAAGGTAGCTCCTTTTCTTATGTGTTAATCGCCGGTGTTGCGATTCTTTTTCTGCTTGCCTGGGCAGAGGGCCTGATAATGGCCTGTTTTGAGCATGAATATGACAGTGTGGATAAGACACATAGCTTTAGCACGTTTTATGGTTTGGCACGTACAAAAAAATTGTCAGCAGTGCTACTGATATCTGCGCTAACCTTCTCTTTGGTAGTTGCTTTTTCCAAGCCTGTTTTTCAACGTGAATTTATTTTGCTGGCTGTCCTTTCTGCTTTTTTGATCCTTTTGCTTATTTTTCCGTCTTTTTTTAAACAAAAAGGGCGTTACAGGTTGCTTGGAGAATTCTCTTTCTGGCTGCCTTTTGTTTTGATGATTTAATTCAAAAAAATTTTCTTTGATATTACAATTGTCGTTTTCCAATCAATGCTGATGAATGAATTTTGTGGTTCTGATTTCATGACTTAAAACCAGATTTGGTATGCATTAATGCTGGCTTTCATTTGTTGGTTTTCAATTTATTTGCGCCTTAGTAATAAGGAAGAAGAGGTGTAAAATGTTGTTTGATAATATGATATATTTCGATGACTGTATTTAGAATAAATATAAATTAAATAATTGTAAATAAATCTTTTAACAATATTTAATTTTTTTTAACTTTGTTACTTCCCAATATAGAAAACAGGCTTTCATTTAATACGATATAAAACATTGAATTTAAAATGCTTAAGGTAAAAAACGTCTTTGCCTGTCTCGTAATTAGGTAAGCCGGTACTAAAAAAGTAAATTAAATTTGATAAAATTGAACCATTTTTATTTATTTATAAACCTAAATTATTCATTATGATGTTAATTACTAAACGTTTTCTCGCATTGAGTCTCGTTTTTTTGCTGTTGGCATCGGTCGGGGTTCCGGTCAAAGCACAGCAGACGCTCAAAGACGTGAAAAAAGAACGTGGGTTATCCGATGCCAATGTACTTGCAGCGGTCAAAACCTTTATGCCGCGAGGAGGCCGTGACGAGTATTTTGGATTTGTGGGGACGGGTAACTCCGGAACCATGATTGTTTACGGGCTTCCATCCATGCGTATTTACAAATACGTCGGCGTATTTTCACCTGAACCCTGGCAGGGCTATGGCTACGATGATGAGAGTTCGTTGATGCTAAAGAAAGGCTCGCTGGACGACAAAATTGATTGGTATGGCGATATGCGTTTTCCTGCTTTATCCGAAACCAACGGAAATTATGATGGAAAACATCTTTTCTACTCTGATGGTGCCAATTCCCGCATCGCTATGATCGATCTTGAAGACTTCGAAACCAAACAGGTACTCAGCCATCCGTTGTTTATTTCATGTTATCCCGAAGTGGCCGTTACTCCTAATACTGATTGGGTGGTACAAACCAGCCAGTTTCCCTCAACCTGGAATTCCAGAAGCGTTGATTTGAAAAAAAATTATGATTCGAAATTGAAATCAGGTATCACATTCTGGTATTTTCATAATGTAAAAAAGGTTACAAAAACAGGGCATGCCGGCCGTATTCTGAAAGAAAAATCCATTACCCTGGAGTTACCTCCGTACACATTGGGCTATTTTGATGTGGGCAAAATGGCTGGTGATGGATTACTTGTGGGATTGGCTGACAAAGGTGACAACCATTATGCTTATGTTGTGGATTACAAAAAGATTGTCGGGATGAAAACGACCGAAATTAATGGCTTTGCTGTAGTCCCGCTGGCCAAAGCTTTGAAAGCAGATGCGATTGCTCTTATTCCGCTACCGGCAAAAGCCAATATTTTAAAGATTACGCCCAAGGGCAAATATTTTATTACTGTTGATGACCAAACCAATGTGTTTGATTTTGCCAAGGTGAAAAAAGCACTGGCCGGCAAAACCTTTTCGGGGAAAGCTGATGGTGGCATTCCGGTAATTGATACGAAGGCTGTTTTGCACGGCAGTGTTAATTTTGGTGGTAATGTAATTGACGTTGCCTTTGAATACAGACCTGATATTGCTTATGCTTCTGTTCATAATGCAAAAAAAATCGTTCGCTGGAATTATAAAACACTTAAAAAAACCGGAGAAATTACTTTAGACTTTATGCCTTCTTACCTTATGGTCCCTCAGGGATTGACTGAAACACCTCAGTCAAATTATCTGGCTGTTGTTGACAAGGAGGTTGATTATAAGCACTTACAAAGCGTGGGGCCTGTCAGGCCTAGTGCACAGCACCTGATTGATATATCCGGCGATAAAATGTACGACCTCTACACCATGACACTGCCACAGTGTAACATGTACGGGTCGGTTGCTGTTTTACGTACCATTATTAAGCCTATTATCCGATATCCTACCGGTACCAATTCCAGGACAGGAGAAATATCTCCTTTTAAAACAGTTGCCGGTAAAGAAAAAATCGAACGAAAAGGAAATCGTGTACATATTTTTGGTACGTTGATTCGTTCACACATTACCCCTGAAATTGTTCAGGTAAACCAGGGTGATATTGTTACGTTCCACCTTACCAATCTGGAGCTTGCAGAAGATGAAACCCATGGATTTACGGTTGATACCTATGGAAAACACGGTAGTTTCGAACCCGGAAAGACTGCTTCGCTCACTTTTGTAGCTAATCGTGAAGGGGCATTCCCATATTATTGTACGGAATTTTGTTCGGCACTTCACCTCGAAATGGAAGGTATCCTTATGGTAAAACCGAAAAATTATAAAGCTACCGGAGGTTCGGGAGAAATTCAGCTTACCGCAAAACAGCTTGCCGGTTACAAGAAAGATTATGAAGATAAGTTGAAAGTAATTGCACAAACCCAGGACGTAATTAACAGTGTGGTAAAATGGTTGAAAGAAAATCATTACGAAAACTACCCTTATGTGAAAGCTTTGGTTGTGGATGCTGTTGCTCAGTTGAATAAAGCCGCTGTACCGAAGGCCAATTATGAGAAATTTGCTAAGCAAGGCAAATGGAAACAGGCTTTCCTGTGGGCTGAGCAATATTTCCAATATCAGGTAAAAGCAGCTGATTCCGGTTTGCGTGCCAAGAAATTGCTGAAAGAAAAACTGGAAGGCATTAAATAAAGAACCGTATTTTTAAATTTATAATATGAATATTATGAAAAAATTCAAACAACATATAAGCCTCTTCATGGTTGTTCTCCTTTTTGGCTTTGGTATGGTTTTTACCGGTTGTGGCGGTAAAAAACAAAAGACCACAGCATTGGGAGCTCCCAGAGGTGCCGAATCATTTGGCGATGTGGTGAGCCGAAGGGGTCTCACCGCTGATGACGTTTTGGCTGCAGCCAAGACTTATACCCCTGATAATATTAATGATGAATATGTGGCCATTAACTCCGGAGGACAGGAAGGGAACATGCCTACGTATTTGGTACCTTCTATGCGTATGGTCAAATATACACCTACCAATACACGCCAGCCTTATGATGGATATGGATATTCTGCCGAGACTTACGGGCTGATGAAAAAAGGTTTTATCGATGGTGAGAAAATCCTCTGGGGCGATACCCATCATCCCGGATTTTCTGAAAAAGATGGCGATTATAATGGGAAATGGATTGTTATTAATGACAAAGCCAATCCCAGAATATATGTGGTCGATCTGAAAGATTTTGAAGTAAAACAGGTGGTGAATAATCCACTTTTCCGAAGTGATCATGGTGGCGCTTTTTTCACGCCTAACTCGGAATATATTATGGAAGCCACACAGTATCCTGCTCCTTACGACCAGAAGTACCATCCGCTGAATGATGTGAATTTCCGTAAATACTGGCGAGGTGGCTTAACCTATTGGTCATTTAACGATGACAAGGGAAGAATTAACATGAAAAAGTCATTTACTTTTGAGTTGCCTCCCTATACGCAGGATTTATCCGATGCCGGCAAAAATGCAACTTATGGCTGGGGCTTTACTAACTCGTTCTGTACCGAGTTGTATATTGGTGGCGATATGCAGGGCCGCCCTCCTTTTGAAGCAGGCTGTTCTTCACGTGATGTGGATTATTTGCACATAACAAACTGGAAAAAAGCCGAAGCACTGATTAAGGCAGGTAAGATTAAAACAAAAGTAATTCGTGGTATGCGGGTTATTCCAATGAGTGAGTCAATAAAACACGGACTTCTCTATTTAATTCCCGAACCAAAATCACCCCATGGTGTGGATGTAGATCCTACCGGAGATTATATCATTGTTGCCGGAAAACTGGATTCTCATGCATGGGTTTATTCCTGGGCTAAAATTCAGAAGGCTATGAAAGAGAAAAACTTTGAGGGCCATGATGTTTATGGTATCCCGATTATTGCACTGAAAACAGCTTTGCACGGTAGTGTGGAAGTTGGCTTAGGCCCTTTGCATAATCAGTTTGATCCTAAGAAAGGAATTGTCTATACTTCTGTTTATGTGGATTCCTGGACAACAAAATGGGATTATATTAATCTGAAAGTGTTGGATCATGTTTCTTCAAACTACAACATTGGTCACCTGGTTGCAGCACACGGCGACACCAAGCATCCACAGGGAAAATACCTTATTGAGCTGGATAAACTTTCCATCGATCGTTTCAATCCGGTGGGCCCATTACATCCGCAAAATCACCAGTTAATCGATATTACTGGTCCTAAAATGAAGATTATTTATGATTTGCCATTGCCAATGGGAGAACCTCACTACACGGTTATGATGAATTGTGATCATCTCAAACCTATTGAAGTATATCCGGTTGGTACAGATATTGTTACACTTAAAAAAGCTCCTTATGCCACAACTCCCGGGAAAGAATACGTGAAGCGTTACGGAAATACGGTGGAAGTGTTCGGTACCATTAATGATGGAAAAGTTACACCGGCAAATATCTCTGTAACACAGGGACAGCACCTGCTGATTCATTTGACCAATACAGGCCAATCCAAGCTGGATCATTATGTTTATGAGATTGCTTCCTACGATAAACAGTATCGTTGGCGTCCGGGAGAAACGGCCACTCTTGATTTTATGGCCGACAAGGCAGGAATGTATCCTTTGATGCTGGACAAGATTCATTCTCCTGAAGGTCGTCAGCTGGAGGGATATCTGTCTGTTAAGTATAATGCTAAAGCTGAAAATGCCCGCTTGCTCGCTTTTTCAAAACGAATTCAAAAGGATAACGAGATGCAGCAGTTTAAACCTTCGGCTATCGAGATGAAAAATCTGTTGCCCGGAGAACTTCAGTTCCTGAATTACGGTTGTACTGCCTGCCACAAGTTTGGTAAAGACTTCAATGGCCCGGACTTGCTTATGGTTGACAAACGCCGCAGTGATGCCTGGTTGAAATCGTGGATTATGCATCCGGAACAGCATCGTAAGGAGGCTGATATTGAAGCCATGCGTCAGAAATATAAACTGGCCATGCCGAACCAGAATGTGTCGGCCAAAGACGTGGGAAAGATTATCGAATATCTGAAACTCAAATCAGCTCAGGTTATGAAACAGCAGCAACAATAAAGTTGTTTGTTCTCAGATAGATTTCAAGGATAAAAGAAGTAACAGACATGTTGTCTGTTACTTCTTTTATTTGAAGAAATTATCTGTGCTATGCTTATATGGTTAATTGAGTATTTATTTTCTTAAATTTGCAATGTAATAAAAACAAAAGTATTTATCCTATGAAAAAATTATTTGTACTTATCTTCATGGTTGCCATGGGTAGCTTTCTCTTATCAAGTTGCGGTGGAAATGCAAAAAAAAGTGAAAAATCAACAGCGAAGACGAAGGTTACAAAAACCGAAAAAACGTATGTCGCTAATCTGGAGAATGGAAAAAAAGTTTATAACAAAGTTTGTATTGCCTGTCACATGACCGGCGTGGCCGGAGCGCCAGCCCTGAAAAACAAAGCCCGCTGGACGGAGATTGCTGCAAAGGGAATGAAACAATTGCATCACGATGCTATCAGTGGTTTTACGGGAAAGCATGGCGTTATGCCTGCCAGAGGCAGTTGTACCGATTGCTCAGATCAGGATTTGTATGATGCTGTTTCCTATATGCTAAAAACTGCCGGAGTAAAGGCAAAATAATTTTTTATTGCCGTTGACTATAATTCCTATCTTTCGGAAAATTATTCCTGAATAAATAATGTTTTTATTGGGGAATTGCTTTCCAAAATTTGAAAAATAAGAACACTAATCATCTTAACTATGAAAAAATCATCTACTTATCAGGGCCTTGCCGGCCTTGCTGCTATTCTGATTATTGTGGTTTATTTTTTGCCTATGTGGCATGTAGCGCTGCAAAGCATTCAGTACCCCAAATCTATGTATCCTCGTGGAATACGTATTGATTTTAAATTTAACGGGGTTTACAACGGCTGTAAAGGTGAGAAAGAACGCTCAGAATTGGCTCAGGGTCAGGAGGGGGCCAATTGCCTGCGCGAAATGAATGCCATTAATCATTTTATTGGTATGTACCACATTGTTCCTGGTGTAAATGAGGACAAAACACGTCAGTTCCCCATTTATTATGTTTTCGATACCAAAAAAAATGCACAGGGACAGGAGATTATTAATCCTAAAACAAACGAACCCATTAGGGTTAACGTTACGCCAAAACCTTTAATCATACTTGATACAATCATGCACGCCTCTCCTTACATTTTTGTCTTTTTTGTCGTGCTGGTTCTTATTTTTATGTTTACGCCCAGACGAAAATGTTTTGTGCCTGCCATAATTTCGGCACTGTTGCCATTCTATTTTCTGGGTGTCTATATTTATTACCTCTATTGGTATGGCCATCATTTATCAATGCATGGAGGCGGAGCTTTCCGTGGCATAAAACCATTTATGCCAACTGTTTTTGGCGAAGGTAAAGTTGCCCAGTTTACTACCCAGTCCTATCCTTATTTTGGATTTATTCTGGCACTATTGGTAACTGCTTTGCTGGTAATTGCCATGATTGTGAAAAAGAATAATCTGAAAGAAAGGAAGTAGTTGATTAATTGGTGGTTAAATTTAGATTATTGAACGCTTAGTCACTTTTTATTGACTATTTGCAATGGGTTTTCAACGCTAAAGAATAGGATTATGAAACGGGTAAGGTGTGGAATATTATCTTCAGTGAATTATCGCTGCCTTACCGGTTTTTTTCATTCGTTGAGAACCGGAATAATTTTCCTCGTTTTTTTTCTTATCGGAGTGATTACAAAAGCGCAGGAACCTGTTTACGGTACGCTGTCCAAATTGCAGCAAACGCAGCCAGGTTACGATACAATTCCTTTACA
>WFNG01000180.1 GCA_015488735.1 Bacteroidales bacterium
AAAAAACATCTCACGGTAAAAATTTTACCGTTTAAATAATATCCTTCCAATATTTACTATAAAGATTATCACCACCAAGCAATTCAGCATGAGATCCAAACGCCTGAATTCTTCCTTTCACAATAACGTATATCCTGTCGCTAATGTTTTTCAGAACATGAAAACGGTGAGAAATATAAAAAACAGCAATTTCTTCCTTCAGTTTTTTTATCAGCGAAGTAATGAATTCCTCAGTTACTTTGTCCATTGCCGAAGTGGCTTCATCTAAAATTAACAATTGAGGGTTTCTATACAATGCACGGGCAAAAGCAATAATTTGTTTTTGCCCTCCCGACAGGTTAACCCCTTCTTCTCCAAGAATTGTTAAATAACTCTGTGGCAATTCATTTATGAATTTTTCAAATCCATTATCAACAAGAAATTTAAGTACTTTTTCTGCCTCTTTTTCAGAATCCCCAAGACAAATATTGTCAATTACATTCCCGTTAAAGATATGAATCTCCTGGGGAACCACCCCTATAATACTTCTCCTGGTATTTGCATTTATAGCATTTAAAGGTTTATTGTTATTAATGATAATATCTCCTGATTCTGCTTTATAAAATTTTTGCAGTAAATAAGCCAATGTACTTTTACCGCAACCGGTTTCACCAATTATTGCAATTAATTCACCTCTGTTAAGCTTAATATTTATATCTTCTAAAATTCGTTTACGTCCCGGAAAACGAAATGACAGATTCTGTATTTCCAAGCTGTTAAATGTAATCAAATCATTTTCAATAATATCAGTTGTTTCAGGTGTGATATTTGTAAATTCAAACATTCGGTTGAAAGCGACTTTGGCTTCGTTTATCGGAACCATAACAAGAGCCAGATTATTAACAGAGGGCAATAATGAAGATATGATACTGATAATAGCCATCAATTCGCCAAGGAGCATAAGACCATTAAATACGAGGTATGATGTATAGGATAAAACAATCATCAGAAATATTACTCCTCCGACACCTGAAAAAAGGCCAAGACGAATATCAATTTTCCCCAAATCAAATATTTTATCCTGAAAAGTGCCATAAATGGTTTTATTTTTCTCTGTATAATACGGTTGACGGTTAAAATTTTTAATTGCAGCAATTCCGGTCATCGTATTCACATAGTTCCCCTCACTATTTGCATAGCTTACCATTACATCATGTTGGGCCTTAATAATTTTTTTGTTAAAAAGATAAATCAACAAAAAATAGAAAGGCAAACTGAGCAAAGCGATAAAACCTGTTATTTTTGAATAAAAGAACAGAAATGCTATTGAGGTTATGGTTACTAAAAAATCTATAATAAAATTACCCGCGATATGGGTTATAACACGTTGAATACGTCTTGTATCATTTAACCGGGCCACAAGCTCGCCTATTTTTCGCGAATCGAAAAATGATTTCGGAAGAAACAACAACGAACTGTAAAAAAAATCAATAATCCTGTTGTTAAACTGTTTACTTTGTGTAATCAGCATATAATGTCGTAGTGCGGGTAAAGCCGACCCGTACAATTAATAAGAAAGCGACCAAACCAATACTGAGAAATAATTTCTGCAAATCTTTGGATGGAAGTATATTATCAATGAGCTTCTGCGAAAATACAGCCATCACCAACCCCAAAACGGATATCGCTATTCCGAATATAACACTTATTCCAAGAAGGTCATAATCTTCTTTTATTAAATTCAATATCCATCTTCTTTTCTCATGCCTGATGCTTTTTATTTTTTTAAAAGATGAATTAGGTTCTAAAGTCAAACATTTTTTTGAATTCCAAATCTCATCTAACTCTGCTTTTGAATAATAAACAATCCCCCTACCGGGATCCCCAATAATAAACCTGTCTTTTTCAAAACCATAGCAGACAATATAATGCTGAAGCTGTTTATTAAGTAGCACATGAAGTATCAGCGGTTTGCCATAGCTACTAATCGCTTCTATATCCGCTTCATTCCCCTGCGCAGTAAATCCAATTTGATTAGCCCCCTGAAAAAGGCCAAGTAAAGTTGTCCCTTGTTTGGTTGTCCCGCTAATCTCCCGTAATTTTTCTAAAGAAATATTTCCGTCATAATATTTTACCAATGATTGCAAACAGGCCACACCACAATCGGAATAATCCTGTTGCAAAACAAAAGTTTTTTTTATTTTCTTGAGGTCCATTTATTCGTTTAAGTACTTTAAAAGGGCTCCCGTTTTGGTCTCACCGATAAAATGATGTGTTAATTGCCTGTTTTTATTGTAAATGAAGATAGATGGGATAGAAGACTCACCGAAATCATCAATAAACTGATCATTTGTATCCTTAAGAAATGCAATATTCTTATCCTGAAGGTGGTATTCTTGTCTAAACTTTAATATTTTGTAAATATCAACATAAGAAATCATTAATATTTGAACATTCGAAAATTTTTGGATATTGGCGCTTAATTGTTTTGCTTCATGCTGGCAAAATTCACAATCGGGATTAAAATAGATAATCAAACAGGGATCTCCGTTTTTGATGCTGTCATCTGTAAAAATATCTTTGTTCAACGCATTAAAAAAAGAAAACTTTGGGATGCTTTTGATTCTTTGTGCTATTTCATCTTTTTGTATAATTTTATAATGAACCCGAAAAAACATATAGCCTAAAAAACCAGCTATTAGAACCAGTACGGCAAATTTTATTATCTTTCTCATCAGGTAAGATTTAGGGTCAGGAAAACAACAAAAACAGTCCATATTAAAAGGCCTACTCCATAAGTACTTAAAACAAACTCAAAGGATTTCCAAAAAGGTCTATTAATTATTTTTTTCAGCAGATCAGCTAATAACAACCAGTATGCAATCTCAAAAAGGTTTACCAATTGTAACTGGCTATTTCGGTCTATGGGTGCCACTTTAAAAGACCCTGCAATGTTACTAATAAATTCATTAATTCTCTCTCATTATATTTTTTCTCATCGATTCACCTTTAAGGTCAATTCTATGTGAAGAGTTGACCAATCTGTCAAGAATTGCATCTGCAATGGTACCCTCTCCAATAATATCGTACCAGGCTGACACGGGTATTTGTGATGAGACTATTGTGGACTTCGTATTGAACCTGTCTTCAATAATATCCATTAAAGCGTCACGGGCATGATTATCGAAAGACTGTAGCCCAAAGTCATCCAAAATTAGCAAATCCATTTTCTGAAGTTTTACCAGTTCTTTGTTATATGTTCCATCTACCTTTGCCAGTTTAAGCCTGCTGAACAGCCTGGCTGTAATGTGATACCGGGTTTTTAGCCCCATCATACAAGCCTGATGTCCAAAAGCCTGGGCGAGATAGCTCTTGCCAACGCCGGAGGCCCCGGTAAGAATAATATTTTCTTTTTTCTTGATAAAATCAAGCGATGACAACCGGTCAAACATATTCCTTTCCAGGTTTCTTGCCGTTGAAAAATCCACATCCATAATGGTTGCCTTTTGACGAAAACCGGCTTGCTTTATCAAGCGTTGTATTTTTGTGTTTTGCCGTTCTTCCCATTCGTGATCGGTTAGCAGGCTGACGTATTCATCAGGCGTGCTGTCGCTGTAAAGATTGTTTTGTAAATGATGCTGATACATGCTTGCCATGGCATTTAACCGCATATTTCGCATCTTCTCGATTGTTTGATTTTTGTTCATGTTTATTTTGATTTTTAATGATAAGTTTCTGCTCCCCTAATGTTATCGTGTTTTGGGATATGTGTTTCTGTTAAATTCAAATTATCTATACTCAGGTGTTCTTTGTCCAGGTTGTTCTTTAAAATGTTTTTTACGGTATGGTATTTTAAGGCGTTCCCGTAAAGGGCTCTTTGACAAGCATTGTTCAACCTTTCTGAGCCATATTCGCGATGCAGCTGGATAACGCCAATGGCTCTTTTGTAAGCTATCTCAGGATAGTCACTTTGGTGGATTAACCCCTCGACAAACATCATTACAGCTTCCCCATGCTTTTTTGCTAATGTTTTAAAGTATTCAGGGCTCCAGTCCTTGTACGCCTGATGGGTGCTGGATAAATGTTCTTTGATGGTAATATAGATGCCCCTGGCACGTTCGCGTTTATGTATTGCTATGCGTTCGCTGTTGTAATAAACTTCAACCCATGAGCGGGTATAATGTATTTGTGTCTGTTTGCCAATGAAACGGTAAGGAACGCTGTAGTAATTTTTGTCAGGTGAAAAATATACATATCCCATTTTCTGGACTTTTGCCCGCCGGTACTCTTTCATCTCGTAGGTTGCCTGGGGCAACTCTTTAAGGGTACTTCTTTCTACAGATTGAAAAAGTTCCCTGCGCGACGATTCTTTTCTTTGGAAAAGCAGATCGTTATAAGCTTCCAGTAATTTTCTTATCTCTTTGTTTAATTCTGTAAGAGAAAAGAAAACCATATTCCTTAAAGGATAATAAATACGCTGGTAAGTGAGGTTTACAGCATTTTCAACCAATGCCTTGTCTTGTGGTGAATAAGCCCGGGCAGGGTTCACCACACAGCCATAATGACGGGCAAAATCCTTTAGCGATTTATTAATCTGAGGTTCATATTTAGAAACACGGCTTACAGCAGATTTTAAATTATCTGACACTATAGCTTTTGGAACTCCTCCATAAAACCGGAACGCATTACCCATGCACGAGATCAAATCCTCTCGTTTCTGACTCATACAGGCTTCTACGTAAGTGTAATGGCTATAGGGAAGAATTGCTACAAAAACCTCAACCGGGATCAGCTCTCCGGTTTCTTTATCGGTGATATGAAGATGCTTGCCTGCATAGTCTATCATTACTTCATAACCTGCCTTATGCTCAAGCTTCATGGAACCTTTAAGCGCGCTGTATTTACGGTGATAGTGTTCCATAAACTGCGTATAGCTGTATGGCTTTTCTACCTGAGATTTGTACTCCTGATAATGATATAAGAAGGTAAAACCCGGATGATTCCTGAGTTGATTCATCTTCTCAAAATATTGCATTAACTGATCATAACGCCCATTCTTAATTGTTGTCCTGCTGGAAAACAATTCTTTAAAAGCCGGCTCACTTAACCCTAAAATGTCTTCAAGTGATATATCACAGGCTTTAAACAACTGAATATAGTTGTTGATGGCATTGCGGCCAATGCTCAATGTTTTACTTATTTCGCGATTACTTAAACCTTCGAGGTGTAATCTTATGATTTGTTTTAAATCCATAGGATCAAGTTTTTTTGCCATATCTCATTTTATTTTGAAATAGGCAATGTACTTGATCTTTTAAAGTGGCACGGTTAGAACCGAAATAGTGGCACTCTTACTCCGAAATGCCTGGCACTGTTAAACCGAAATGGGTGGCACTGTTCAAACCGAAATATCCACTGAAAGCCATAAATGACAAGAAGCTCTATGAAATTATTGTAAGGCACAGGTACACACATAACCGAATAGGTGAATTCAATTATAACCTGCATCAACCACAAACCATCAATCCGGTTCCCATTCCAGAATTTATTGATGCATGGGAAGCAGATTACAAAACCATGCAGGAACAAATGATATATGGGGATTCCTCATCGTTTAATGATATGATCAATGCCATTAAGGATTTTACAGTGAATAAGATAAATAAACTGGATTGGCAAATGGAAGTTGAATTTCAAAAGCCTGTAATACAAACAAATGCGCCAGAACTGCGAAGCAAATTCTTCGGAACACTTCTGTTTTCACAGGCTTGAAGAAAAAGATTATTCTACCGAACCTTAGGACTATTTTTATCTTTCAATTTCTTATAAACCATTTTTTCGATCTCGTCTTTTTGAACCCCATAAACCGATAACATTTTATAAGCTTTTTCAATATTTAATCCCAATCTCGACTTTGCTGCATTAATCTTGGGACAGACATTGTTAAACTCAAGTTCTTCTTCTGTATAACCATTTTCCGGTAATTGAATAATTTCCTTATCGGTATAATTCCTGGGCAGGTCCAACGTTCTCAATATGGTGTCGTCTTCAATCAAACTTATATTCGCATGGAAGCTGGTGGCTCCGAGTTTAATCCATTCCTTCTCTACTTCAAATTTCAATATTTTGTCTGTATGTCTTCTAACAACATCTTCAAGATAAAACATTGGCAAAGAGAATTTTGCAACTCCTTTTGTTTCACACTTCAGATTATGGACATAACCATACCCGGCAA
>WFNG01000181.1 GCA_015488735.1 Bacteroidales bacterium
GGGTAGGGGTGGGTCTGTTAAAAAAGATAATCATTTTTAAATTTTTTCAAACCTTATTATTATTCAATTAGAATGTTTAAAACAGTTGTTATTAAATTTGTAACTAACTGTATTTACTTAATTTAAGCTGCTGAGTAGTAATAGTCCCGTTAGGGACATAATATTTATAGACAAGATTTCACCATGTCTAACCAGTCCCGTCAGGGACGGAATATTAAAGAAATCATTTAAAGAAGAGTATCAGGAATTATTAGACAAATTTGAAATTGATTATGATGGACGGTACCTACTGAAAGACATAAAATAATATACCGTCCCTAACGGGACTTATCGACTGTTTTGCTCCTACCTATAAATATCTTGTCCCTGACGGGACACCTAAATAATGACTTGCTTTTTAAAACCCTGGCGCATTAAAATAGGAATTGGCCCAAAGGAAAGACTTACCCTATTTTTTCTTTTTCACGTACCGTTTTTTGGGCATGTTTTTCGGATCTTTGGCAATGGCATAGCAGTCTTCCAGTGTCAGCGAGGCAGCATCCCTGTCTTTGGGGATTTTATAATTTTGTTTTTTGATAACGAGATAAGGTCCCCAACGGCCGTTCAGCACCTGTACATCAGGGTCTGCTTCGTAACTTCTGATAAGTTTCTCCCGTTCTGCTTTACGTTTGGCTTCAATAATCTGAATGGCCTCCTCCAGAGAAAGCGAGGCAGGATTATACTCTTTTTTAATGGAGAAAAAGAGTTTGTTGTGTTTTACGTAAGGGCCAAACCGGCCAATGGCCACGGTTACCTCCTCCCCTTCATACGCACCCAGGCTGCGGGGAAATTCAAAAAGTTTCAAAGCCTCCTCCAGGGTAATTGTCTCCAGGCTTTGTCCTTTTTGCAAGCCGGCAAAACGTGGTTTTTCTTCCGAATCGGTATCACCAATCTGCGCGATAGCGCCATAACGGCCAATTTTAACATAGATATTTTTACCGGATTTCGGATCTTTTCCAAGCAGCTTTTCGCCACTGAATTTACCGGAATTTTTCAGGGTGTCCTGTACCTTTTCGTGGAAAGGGCCATAAAACTCTTTGATGATGTTGTTCCATTCTTTTTTACCCTCTGCTATTTCATCAAACTCTTTTTCCACACTGGAGGTGAAATTAAAATCGATAATGTCATCAAAATGCTGTAGCAGAAAACGGTTTACCAGTGTGCCGATATCCGTGGGAAAGAGTTTGGCTTTTTCGTTGCCCGTATTCTCGTGGGTTATTTTTTCTTTGACCTGCCCATCTTTCAAAATAATATTTCGTATTTCTCTTTTTTCTCCCGGGCGACTTTCTTTCACCACATACTCCCGTCGTTGAATGGTGGAAATGGTGGGTGCATAAGTAGAAGGCCGGCCGATTCCCAGCTCTTCCATTTTCCGCACCAGGCTTGCTTCTGTGTAACGGGGCAGATGTTTTGTGAAAGTCTCCACCGATTTCATTTCCATCAGCGTAAGCGGATTACCTTTTGCCAAAGGTGGCAGCAGGGAAGTTTCCTGTTTTTCCTCGTTGGTATCTTCGAGGCTCTCGCGGTAGACTTTCAGGAAACCATCGAATTTGATAATTTCTCCATTGGCGACAAACATTTTAGCAGCTTCGGAAGATTTGATTTTCACGTTGGTTTTTTCCAGAACGGCATCACTCATCTGTGAGGCGATGGTACGTTTCCAGATAAGTTGATAGAGGCGTTCTTCTTCGCGTGAGCCGCTGATGGAAGACTGGTTGAGATACGTCGGACGGATGGCTTCGTGTGCTTCCTGAGCGCCCTTACTTTTTGTGGTAAATTTTCTGATTTTAACATATTCATTACCATAAAGCGATTCAATTTCTGCTTTGGCAGCTCCGATAGCCTGACCGGACAGGTTCACCGAGTCGGTTCTCATGTATGTTATCCTTCCTGATTCGTAAAGCCGCTGTGCCACACGCATGGTGTTGGCCACAGAAAAACCCAGCTTGCGCGAAGCTTCCTGTTGCAGAGTGGAGGTGGTAAACGGGGGTGCCGGAGATTTTTTTCCCGGCTTTTTCTCCACGGAAGCTATTTCAAAAGCAGCACCTGCCTGATTTTCCACAAAGCTTTTGGCTTCTTCAAAAGTTTTAAAACGTTCAGCATATTCTGCTGTAAACCGGGTGGTGTTTTTACCCTCGCTAAGCCTGAATTCAGCCAGTGTACGAAAAGCAGAAGTAGTTTTAAAGTTTTTTATCTCTTCTTCTCTTTCCACAATAAGCCGGACGGCTACCGATTGCACACGGCCTGCCGAAAGCGAAGGTTTTACTTTACGCCACAGCAACGGGGAAAGTTCGTAGCCCACCAGCCGGTCGAGAACCCGGCGTGCCTGCTGTGCCGAGACAAGATTCTTGTCAATACTTCTCGGATTCTCTATGGCGTGAAGAATTGCATTTTTTGTAATTTCATGAAAAACAATCCGTTTGCTTTTTTCCTCATTCAGCTTAAGGGCATTATAAAGATGCCACGAAATAGCCTCTCCCTCGCGGTCTTCATCCGATGCAAGCCAGACAGTTTCCGCCGCTTTGGCCATTTTTTTCAACTCACTTACCAGCTTCTTTTTGTCCGGGCTGATTTCATATTGTGGTTCAAAGTCATTTTCAACATCTACACTGAGTTTTTTTGAGTCTAAATCCATTACATGTCCCAGACTGGATTTGACGGTATAGTCTTTCCCCAGAAAACCTTCGATGGTTTTGGCTTTGGCAGGAGACTCAACAATCACTAAGTTTTTGGCCATAATCAATATTTTTACGTATGCACATTTTTAAAAAATGCGCTGCAAAAGTAATATAATTAAACAATACAAAAAGCCCGGGTGTTTTTTTCCGGGGAAATCTTTATAAGTAAGGAAATAACCTGATTACTTATCGGCTTATTCTTATCTTACCCTACCGGCGGGAACTATTTCGATATAACAGGTAATGATAAAATCTAATTTAATTTAACCTGTTCTATCTTTTCAAAGGTATCAGGGTTGATGACGCGGAGCGTGACTTTTTTCCCATCCACATCGAAAAGCA
>WFNG01000182.1 GCA_015488735.1 Bacteroidales bacterium
AAACACTTAAGGACAAAGAGGTTATATGGACTATTAAAGATACCGGAGCGGGCATTGATATAGCCTATCTTCCTGATATTTTTGAGCCTTTCCGGGGACAGAGTCTGGGATACAATAAAAACAATTACCAGGGTTCGGGTCTGGGTCTACCGTTAATAAAGAGCATGCTAAACCTGATGGGTGGAAAAATTAATATTTCGTCAGAAAAGGCAAAGGGAACAACGGTAACTATTCGGCTGCCTTTTAAATTATATTCAACAGAAAATACTGCTTCCGAATTAAGCAAACAAACTAAGCCGAAAAATAAAAAGCCGGAGCTCAAAAAATCAGCCCTTAACAAGAAAAATGCCAGGATAATTATTTTTGATAAAGACAAGATAGGCAATATGCTGATAAAAAAGATTCTTCCCGAGGCGATAATAGAAATCTGCGATAAAGAATCTGAATTCAACGAATGGACTAATCAACAACTTAACAGTCAACTAACTCCCGATATCCTAATGATCGAATTAGATTTTACGGGAGAAAAAAACGGGAGCGCGATACTCCAAAAACTCAGGAAAAAATACCCGGCCATTAAAAATACACCAGTCGTTGCACTTTCAGCTTATCCGGATTCAGATGGAGCAGTAAAAGCTAAACAACAGGGGTTTACAGCTTATCTGCAAAAACCATTTCATAAAAATGATTTAATTTTTCTATTAAATCAACTCATGTCTTCCTGAATTTTCTTACTTTCGTTTCTTAAATAAATGGATAAGCTTATGCCAAAAACTTTTAAAGATGCCTTAAGCGTTTTGGTGGTTGAAGATAACGACCTAAATGCAAAGTTTGTATTGGCTATTTTAAAACGACAGAATTATAACATTGATTTGGCCGTAAATGGCAGGATTTGTGTCGAAAAATTTCTGAAGAATAATTACGATTTAATTCTTATGGATATTCAGATGCCGGTAATGAACGGATTAGATGCGACCAAAGAAATCAGAAAATTAGAACAACAAATGGACGTCGATCACCGTATTCCTATCATTGCTATTACAGCCTTTGCCTTTGAGCACGATAAACAAAATTGTTTAGATGCCGGTATGGATGATTATCTGACAAAACCATACCGTCCTCAGGATCTTATTGATATAATCAAAATATATTTTCCTGAATAATGGCTGTCAAACACTAACCAAATAAAAAAAACGCCATACTTTAAGCAGCATGGCGTTTTTTTATGATAGGAGGTTTTACCTACCTTTATTTTTTAGGCTTTGGCGCATGCTGGATATTAATCAGCTTCACATCAAATACCAATGTGGAGAAAGGTGGAATTGGACCCATATTTCTAGCACCGTAACCCAGTGCTGAAGGAATAATAAGTTTGGCTGAACCGCCTTTACGCAAAAGGGCTATCCCTTCGTCCCAACCGGGAATAACCTGATGTTTGCCCAAAATAAACGCAAATGGTTTGCCCCTGTCAACAGAGCTGTCAAATTTCTTACCATTGAGTAAATAACCGGTATAATGAACGGTGACTTTATCACCTACTTTCGGATGTGGTCCTTTTCCGTACTTTTTAGGAATAAAATAAAGGCCATCAGCCGTTGGTTTTACCTTGATGTTGTTTTTCTTCAGGTAAGCTTCTCTTTCTTTTGTCTCAGCGTTTTGCAACTTCATCATGCGGGCACTTTCCTCGGCCTGCATTTGTTGTGGAGTCTTGACCCCTACAAGTTTAATGGCAAAATAGACATCTTTTGTTGAGTCAACAAATTTGGGAAGCTTCCGCATACGAAACAGCTTTTTAAATACTGAATCTGCATTACATTGGAAAACAGCACTATCACCAACATGCATCAATTCAATACCTTCATAAATGTCACCTTTGTAAATAGATTTAATCATGGGAATTTTCATGGGACGCCGCTCAGCAGGTAAGTTTCTACTGTCGAACAAAACAGAATCAGGGGTACCATAAACCATATCAACCTCGGCATATTCGCCAAGATGTGCCTGGGTAGTGTCTTTACTTTTGTGATAAAATTTGTAATACAGCCCGGTTTTGGTTTTACTGAATCCGGGATAAGGGGATCGGTTACAGGATGTCATAAAGAAGCCTGCAAGCATGCCGGCAAAGGCGAATAATAAGAATTTTTTCATTTTTTTGATGTTTATTTAAGTTCCAATAATTTAACATAATAGATTAATGGTGTGTGAGGGGGAACTTTATTGCCATCACCCGACAAACCATAAGCAAGATGCGAAGGTAAAATAAATCTTGCTTCCTCTCCGGTTTTTAACAAAAGAATTCCTTCTTCAAGTCCGTTTTCCACACCTCCATAGCCAATTTTAAAGAGTTTTGTTCCTGAATATATTTTTTTTCCGCTAAACAACTCCACAGAATAACGAATTTTAGCTATTTGTCCCGTATGTGCTTTATGTCCTTTTCCTTTGACTAAGATTTGATACCGCAAACCTGTTCCACTCTCTTTCATCTTCCAGTGATTTGCTTTAACAAAAGTATTAATTTCTCTGTTTTCCTGCCGTAGAAGTCTTTTGTTAAAAGCAATTAACTGATTCTGTGACAATGGCTTAACATTTTTCACACCAGGCTTCTTCTCCCTATTTTGGCAACCCATCCAACCAATAACAAATAAAGCAAAAAATATATAAAGGATCTTCTTCATGTCAAAGCGAAACAGTGTAATCCAACTCTCCCTTTAATTGAGATAAAACCTTTTTAAGATTGGCAATGGTATTTTCCATGCTCGTTTTTGAAATCCCCCCTGAAGCATTTTTATGACCTCCGCCATTAAAAAAGTCACGTGACAGCCGGTTTACAGAAAAATCACCTTTAGAACGGAAAGAGATTCTGATTTGATTATCCTTTTCAGTCAGTAATACCGCAAGATTGATTTTTCCCATGGAAAGGCCATAATTTACCAGCCCCTCGGTATCACCAACCTGATAATCAAATTTCTTCAAATCTTCCCTGGTCAGATAAATAACAGCAGTATGGAGATTTTCCCATACCAGCAAACGGCTGCTCAAAGCAAATCCAAGCAGGCGAAGGCGACTTTCCGTGTAGGTATCGTAAACGAGTTTGTGCACGTTGGCCGCATCAATTCCAATATCAATTAGTTCAGCGACAATATGATAAGTACGACCATGGTTGCAATTGTAACTAAAAGAACCCGTATCCGTCATTATGCAGGTATAAAGAGCAAGGGCTTCATTCATACCCAGAAGCGCCTTATCGCCCAATGCCTCAACAAACTCGTACACCAATTCACCGGTTGAAGAAGCAGCAGACGAACAGAAGTAGTAATCAAATTCTTCACTGGGTTCCAAATGGTGATCAATAACGATTTTCTTTCCTGAAAAATTTTCCAGATCAGAAGACATATTTCCCGTACGGTTTAAAGCATTAAAATCAAGGCAGATCAGCAGATTACCTGCTGACAATGCTGCTCTCACCGCTGCTGCATTCTGGTCGAAAATAATCATTTCACCGGCACCGGGAAGCCAATTGTAAAAAGATGGAAATTTATTGGGGACCAAAGCGGTAACCTCATGACCTTTCTTGCGCAAATAGTGCATCATAGCCAACGAAGCACCAATGGTATCCCCATCGGGATTTTTATGGGAAACAAGGACAATTTTTTGCGGAACGGACAACGATTTGTGAACCGCTTCAATTTCATGGGAATCAAACATAAACCTAAATATATTAGCGCACAAAGATAAATATTTACCCCGGATTGGCATTGACAGAATTTTATTTTAAGATGTCGGGATACATATTTTTTCCGTCATCGCAAAATAAAATTCAGCTCTGGTGTTCATTCTGGCAAGCTTTTTACGGTAATTCATTTACCTTTGCACAAATTATAAAAAAATCTATTAAAATGACCGGAAACATCACATTTACAATGATTAAACCCAAGGCCATGGAAAACGGCAATATGGGCAAAATTATCGCTAAAATTATTGAAGGCGGATTTAAAGTTAAAGCGCTGAAACTTACCAGCCTGACAAAAGAACAAGCCATGGAGTTTTACGCCGTTCATAAAGAACGTCCTTTTTATAATGGCCTGACTGATTTTATGTCGTCGGGACCGATTGTAGCCGCGATTCTTGAAAAAGACAACGCCATCAAAGCATACCGTGATTACATTGGTGCCACTAATCCGGCAGATGCTGAAGAAGGCACCATTCGCGCACTTTACGGAACCAGTATAGAAGCCAATGCCGTTCATGGATCAGACAGCGATGAAAACGCGCAAATTGAAGCCGGATTTTTCTTCTCTAAAAGAGAATGGGTATAAAATACCGTATAAATTTTACTTAAGGCCTGTATTCTACTGAGTACAGGCTTTTTTATGTAATATTAATTCGGGCTATTTCCTGGGCTTATACTCACTAAAAGTTCCATCGTCGTATACAAAAAGTACCCGCGTAACCCGTCCTTCAGGCTTCGGTACCCCATAATAAGCCTGTTCCTCGTTTTTAAGCAACATTTCTGAGGCAACATTCACTGTTTTCCCAGAAGAAACAACATCATTATTCTTATTTTTTGCAACCTCTGCTGTATCTTCAACATTAGGAGATTCCGAGAACAGATTTTGAGTTAAAGAAGAAGGTGATGTCTTTCTTTCAAACATATCTCCTTCCCCCATTGTCAACCAGTCGAGATTAATTTCAGGAAAATATTTTTTTATCCGCAGAATAAAATCGAGGCTGGGTTTGTTGCGACCGGATAAAACATGCGAAACTGCCGAACGCTGCATACCTATATTATCAGAAAATTGTGCCGCCCGCAATTGATAATGTGCCATGATGGCTTTTATACGCTCTACCATTTGTTTTGATTTAGTTTACAAATGTACTAAAAACGGTTAACAATAACAACTTAATCCCAAAACAATATAAGTATACATTTGTGAACGCCTTATTCTTTAGAGTAAATTCTATAATATTTCTCATATATTATTACAATACAGTAAATTATATTAGTTAACCTGGTTATGCTCATTTCTATTGGTTTCATGAATAATAATTCGACTATTTTATAGTATTCAACACCTAAATAATTGGAAATCATTTAATTACTTTCATTCATATAAATTACAAACATAAAGTTACAATTATATATTACTGTAAAGGGAGCTGTCCTTAATTTACAATAGTATATCCTTCTGTATATCAATTAGTTGATGTTTTTGAGTTACAAGTCTACACTATAAGATGTATTGTTTACAATAGTGGATTTTACGAAGTGTAC
>WFNG01000183.1 GCA_015488735.1 Bacteroidales bacterium
AAGAGCCAACGCCAGCCCTCTTTCGGTGGAAGTTCTCAGGAGCAAACCCCGGGACAAACGCCCGATATATGCACTTTCCCGGATAGCCGTAACCACGATAAGTAAACCCGTGAGATTCAAAACAGTATGCCAGTCAACAAAATCCGGATAAAGCAATATCTTTTTCGGAAATACCACCATGAACAAAACCAGTAATAAAAAAAATGATAATAAGATTAGGTTGTTCATCAAAAACCCGGTAAGTTTTACCTTTTCAACCTTATGCTTCAACATGCTACATGATATAAAAGTTCTATTGCAAAATTCCGATTTTTTTTGTTAAGACTATAATTTATTTTATGAAGTTGTTTAAAGTTAACTATCGAGAATTCAATTAACAACAAAACGTTGAAAAGAAAGAATGTTATTAAGCAAAAGTATAATAAAAAAAGAGATTTGTTCCTGTCTTGACTTTGGGAAAATCAATAAGAATACAAAAGTAAAGGATTATCAAGTGGTTATGGCGATATTATATCGGTTGAAAACGGGATGTCAATGGAGGCAATTGCCCATGAAACAATTCTTCAGGGATAAATATAGCTGGCACAGTGTTTACTATCATTTTCAAAAGTGGAGTAAAGATGGTAGCTGGGAAAGTGTTTGGCATAACATTCTTAAAAGACATAAACACCTTTTGGAGTCATCAAGTATCCGGCTTGATGATACATACTCCCGCAAAACGGGGAGGGGAATCAGTAGCTTATCAAGGGCCCAAAAGAGTAAAACCACTAATAACCTGGGTTCAAGATGAGACTTACATACGGAAAGCCTGCAAAATGTGAGATTTGGAGTAAGGAACATGAAGTAATAGCGGGCTATTTCAAAGGTTTTTTAGGTAGGATTCTAAAAACCCTTTCACCGTTTACACAGTTTTTAGCATACTACCTCGTTTGCCGAATCGCACCATGCCGCTCAGCAGGCTACCATTATTTAGTCTCGCTGCTGGCCACTTGTAAAGTTAACAAAGGGAGCCTTTTGGATGGCAAAAGCATACACTGAATGTTATCCTGAATTACCCTGCTAACCAACTGCACAAACTTTTGCCCGGCCAAGGCCAATTATAAAAATTCTTCCCGATTAATCAAGGTGTAGTTTGCCGAAGGGATACATACAACCGGACTTATTAAACTAAAATTTGAGGTATGAAAGACCGGAAATCAAAGTCGTGCATCTATCCGAAAAGCGTGTCAGGATTACGGTTTTGCCCCATGTAAACATTATTTTTATTTTTTCTTTATATAATTTTTTATAATAATTGTTAAACTTATATAAAAAAATTTTATACTTGCAAATGATTTAATTAAAAATTTATAGAATTATGAAGTATTTTTTTACAAAATTAACTGTATTATTTGTGTTTCTATTTATGGCACAAGCCACGATGGCACAAGTAGCTCAAGTGACAGGAAAAGTATCCGATCCTACGGGAGATCCTCTGGTTGGCGTAAGTGTGTATATCAGTAGTAATAATAATTTAGGCACTACCACCAAAGCGAACGGTACATTTAGCTTAAAAGTACCCAAAGCAAATGGAAAAAAACTTATTTTTTCGTTTATCGGTTTTAGCAAAAAAACGGTGGCTCTTACAGGTAGAAATCAACGTTTAGAAATTGTTATGAGTCCGGATTTGATGAACTTAAATGAAGTAGTAATTACCGGAACAGGGAGTATTGCCACCAAAAAACAGATTGGGGCTTCCATTTCAATGTTGAATAAAAAGCAATTGGGAAACCTGAACAATGTTGTAAGTGTAGGGGCTGCTTTACAAGGGAAAATAGCAGGGGCCTATGTTACTCGTAACTCAGGAAACCCTTCAGGAGGTATATCCATTCGTTTGAGGGGAGCCAGCACTTTAACAGGGAGTTCCGATCCGTTATATATTGTTGATGGTGTAATAGTAAATAATGAGTCATCACAGTTGATTAATTTGGGGGGATACTCGCAAAACAGGCTGGTCGATTTAGATCCCGATAACATTGATCACATTGTCGTTTTAAAAGGTGCTGCTGCCGCTGCCATTTATGGTTCGAGAGCCAGTAACGGTGTTGTTTTGATTTACACCAAACGGGGAAAAACAGGCGCTCCCAATATCACTTTTTCTACGGGTGTAAATATAAACCAGCTTAGGAAGCCATTCCCCTACAACACGGCACAGTTAAAATGGGAAAACGGAGTAGCAGTCCCTGCAAAAAGGTATAATTATCAGGATGAAATTTTCCATACGGCTTTTGGCTATCAGAACTTTGTCAATATTTCCGGAGGTACTAAAAATACGAAATATTACATGTCTGCCTCACAATTTAAAAATGGGGGTATTGAAAGGAATACCGATTTTGGCCGGAAAAATTTAAATATACGTATTGATCAGGTTTTGTCTAAATGGGCCAAAGTTTCCGTAGGGTCCATCGTCTCTTACAACAAAAGTAATGACATGCCCAACGGTAAAAATTATGGTCCTCTTGTAAGTTTATTGTTTGCAGATAACACAAAAAATCCTGCACCCAACAAGTATGGAAAATATCCCAATATCGGTTGGATGGCCAATCCGTATGAAGCTATTAATCGAATAAAAGCTACCACTACCAATCATCGTAATGTAAGTGATATTCAGTTTCATTTGACCCCAATAAAAGGTTTACGGATAAACTATGTTTTAGGTTATGATTATACATATTCGGTTGGCTTGTTATTTATTCCCAAAGGATTTAATACCGTACCAAATGGAAAATCTCAAAAAAATACATTAAGTACAACGATGATTAACAGCGATCTGAACCTAAGCTATAAATTAGATTTGAACGAATTCATTTCGTTGACAACCGGTATCGGGAGCAGCTATCAATATGAGGAAAACAATGTTTTTGGTGTAACCAATGACAAGGTCGGAGCTATGGATAATGTGATTATAACCGACCCATCTTCGGCAGTATCAGGAAGAGATTACCGGTCAAAAGCTTCTTACTGGGGTAATTATATTCAGGAGAGTTTTAGTTTTAAAAACAAAATCTTTTTGACTGCAGCAGCCCGAATTGATGGGGCTTCAACTTTTGGAGAGAATCAGAGAAATCAGGTATATGGTAAATTTAGTGGGTCTTATTCCATTTCGGATGAAAATTATTGGAAAAATATCTTCGGAACGACTTTTGACTATTTCAGAATACGGGCTGCTTGGGGACAATCAGGTAACCTGACAGCTTTGGATCCATTTCAGATTTACACGAATTACAACACGTTGAACTACATGGGCGATATAGGCTTTATACCATCCACAATGCAGGGCAACCCAAATCTGAAACCAGAAAGACAGGTTGAATATGAATCGGGGTTTGATTTCTCCATGTTCAAAAATAGGTTCGGAGGAGAATTTACTTACTATCATCAAAGTATTACTGATTTATTAGTAAACAGACCGCTGTCTCCATCCACAGGCTATGTTAGTCAGTTTACCAATGTCGGTACAATGCAAAACAAAGGAATTGAAATATTGATTAGGGGTATCCCCATACAAAAATCAAATTTTTCCTGGGAGGTTTCCGGTACCTATAGTAGAAACAACAACATAACACCTTTTATAGAAGGAGGGAAAATTAGTTTAGGCATGTGGGGTACATCAGTCGCCATATCAGGACAACCATTGGGTGTTTTCTATGGTACATACTTTGCCACCAAATCTGACGGAAGTATGCTGTTGAATTCAAAAGGGTTTGTTCAGAAAGCAAGAGGACATTATAACTACGTAAAAAATGCATATGGTCAGTCTATGCCTGTTCCTGTTCAGGATTATGATAAAAACGGACAGCCTACCGGTACCACTCTGCGTAAAGTAATTGGGAATCCAAACCCCAAGTATATCGCTTCAGTTATCAACACTCTAAATTATAAACGTTTTAGTTTAAGGGTTCAGGTTGATGTGGTTCATGGCAATCAGGTAATGAACTGGGACAAAAGGATGGGATATTTATTTCCGGGCGGAGCACCTCAGGGTCTTGAGTTGACCGGTAAAATTCCAAAAGGATCTTCGCGTCCCAACTTCTTTATTTTCCAATCTTTTATTGAAGACGGTTCTTATGTTAAATTGCGGGATGTCTCCTTGTCGTATGATTTAAAAATAAAAAAGACCAAAAGCTTTTTAAAATCAATCAGGTTCTCGCTTGATGGATCTAATTTGTTATCATTTGACCGTTATTCAGGTCCCGATCCGGAAGTAAACACCGATGGACAGTCGAATGGCGTGCGCGGACAGGATATGGCCAACGTACCAATTCCAAGAACCTTTAGATTCGGGATGTCCTTCAGATTTAAATAAAAAAATTCCATTAAATTTCAATGCTATTTTTATACAGATAAAAAATATAAAAAGATGAAAACAATAAATAAAATTTTTATTACTCTTCTTATTACAACATCGCTATTCAGTTGTAAAAAAGACTTCCTCAATGTGAATCAGCCTACCCAAACTCAGGTTTTGTCAACAAGATCGGGATTATTAGGACTTGCCGTTGGCCTTCGGTCTCATTTTGCTTCTTCGACATATTATTTTGTTGTTGAAGTTCCGGGGCTGTCAACCCGGGAAATGGGAGATATAAGTACTTATGTTACACCGGCAGAGTTAGTTCTGGGTGGTACGCCATTGTCAGACGATAATACGGGAATTAGCGGTCTATGGGCAAATTTATTGCGCGACAAAGGAATGGCAGAAAATATTTTGGCGAATGTGGGTTCCGTCACGATGGAACCGGGAACAAAATCAGGACTTACGGCTTATGCCCAGTGGTTTAAAGCCATTACATTAGGGTACCTGGCACAAAATTTTGAAGAAGTTCCCATTGATAATCAACTTAATGGAAAAGCCAAGTTTAACAGCCGTAAGGAAGTATTTGCCGCATGTATTTCATTACTCAACAGTGCAAAGGCAGAGATTGCTGCACAGCCTGTTTCAACAGAATTTTCCAAATTATTTCCTCAGCTCGATTTACCGAATGTGATTAATGCTTTTTTAGCAAGATATAATTTATTTGCCGGAAATTATACTGCGGCAATAGCTGCAGCAAACGCAGTTGACTTAACATCTAAGTCGGTGTGGGAATACGATGGTACCACTTATAAAAACCCGGTTTATATGTTTGCTGTATATAACAATCCGGATACAAAGCCCCAAGCTAATTTTGGCCTGACAGGAAAATACGCTCCATCAAAGGGTGATGGGAGAATCGCTTTTTATCTTGATTCTTCAAAACCAATTGTGGAACCGCAGGATGTCGGTGGACATACTGTTGTAGATTTGCTTGGGTTTTTTGACACTATGGACAAATCAATTCCGGTTTATTTACCCGGTGAGATGTTATTAATAAAGGCAGAAGCATATGCTCAATTAGGAGATTTAAGCAAAGCCGTACAGTTTATAAATGCTGTACGCGAAAAAACTAATGATGTTTTTGGAGTAGATGCAGGGTTAGGCCCATGGACAGGAAACGCTATAAATAAGGCGGATATTATGGATGAAATCTTTAAAGAAAGATCTATTGAGCTATTTATGAGTGGTATGAGATTAGAAGATTCTAGAAGGATACATCCCAACTTTGTTCCTCCTGCAGCAGGCTCATATTTCAATGAAAGAAACAGGAATTTTTATCCTTATCCTTTTGATGAGCGGACCAATAATCCTAACACACCACCCAATCCAAGCATCTAAATAATTCTGTGGGACTTGTGTGTTCAATAACAGTGAAGTTACTTAAAGTTAACCCATTGTTTCTGAATAGAAAATACTATAAATTATTGAATTATTTTTAAAACTTCAAACAATTTCAGTATGAAATTACTTATCCGTTCGATTAGGCCGGATTGTAAAGATTGCTGAAATTGTTTGTGTTTGGCTTTAGAGCTCAGATTAATACTTAAGGGAAGAGAAAGGCTTCCGTTTTTCCTATAAATATCCAATGGATTCAAAAAGCATTACGGAAAAGCCTCCAAAGTATTATCAGTTGGAAAAAATACGTGTTAAGAACTTATCAGAGGACTTAAATGCAGAAGATGCCCTCGTTCCTTATTAAGCAATATTTAATACTAAATATTTTGCGTTCAAGAAATTTTCAAGAATTTTATTCTAGGAATAAATAAAGCTAAAGAAGTTCCTGTTTTAACTTCTTCATAATTCTTCAATACTTCTTCTGGTAATTTTCTTAATAAGCCGCCTCACTACTCTGCCTGCAATGATTTTTAATTTACGCTATGCCTTATTGGCATTTTCCCTTTTTCTTGGGTGTTTGCCACTGTAGATGGTGCGAACCCCAGATTTTACTGATCCTTTTATAGGACTGTCCTTGTTTAATACCTTCTTTTCCTATTCGTTTCCTGAAATGAACAAAATCGCTGGGATTACATGGGAACTTATGCTGAAAATGTGATTCACCACAGAAGTATTGCATGTATGAATTCATTACCCAGGCTTGGGAAAGAGTTTCATCCGCTAAATTATAAAAACGTTTTATTAACAAATTAGTGTTGATTATTAACACTTTATGCCGTTTTTAAGAGGCGACTAAATAAAAAAACACTTTCTTTTGTTGCCGATGATTTATAAAAACGCAGTATCATCGGAGCAACATGAAAAACCTAGTAACGAATTAAGTTCTATTTTACAAAGGTAAAAACTCTGTTCCAGCGAATCTTGCCATCCAGCCATGTTTTGTTCGGGTCAAGCGACATCCAGATAAAAACAGCTTTGCCTTCAATATGATTCTCCGGAACAAAACCCCAGTATCGTGAGTCAGCGGAATTGTCGCGATTATCACCCATCATCCAGTAATAATTCAGCTTGAAAGTGTAATGTCTGGCAATTTTTCCGTTAATGTATATTTTCCCATCTCTCACCTTCAGTTTATTACCCTCGTACACCCTGATTACTCTTTTGTAAATGGGCAGCATCTTCATATTCAAAGCAATGGTTGCACCTTTTTTGGGAATATAGATAGGACCATAATTATCGCGGTTCCACTTATAGAGTTTGCTAAACGGGAAGGTTTCCGGGTCACGAATTCCTGCCGGAGTATTAAAAACCTCCACACTTTTTACAATAGGTAGTTTTTTCAAAGCATCACGCGCCTGAGCTGTAAGCATATAAACAAATTGTCCGGGCATATTGGTACGACCACCCTCGGTAATGTTCAGCCGATCCAGAATAATGGGGTTGATGGAATGTCCATCGGTAGTAACCTTATATTCAAATTCAATTTTTCCCGGATCATGATTTTCTTTTCCGTTGAGAAATACTTTGCGATTAATAATTTGCAAGGTATCACCGGGAAGTCCGATGCATCTTTTAATAAAATTCTCCTCTTTATCCACCGGCCGGTAGATAATATTTCCAAAATCTTTTTTATCGCTCCATACTCTCTTACGCCCATACTGTCGCACCAAAGAATAGTAACTGATATTACTCTGAAAACGGGTTGAAACCGTATCTCCGTCAGGGTAATTGAAAACTACTGCATCATTTCTGTGTACCTTTTCCAATCCCGGAAGCCTCCAGTAAGGCAGCTCTATCCAGGTTAAATAAGATTTCAGATTTTTTGTTAACGGCATGGTGTGATGTACAAATGGAAATGATAACGGCGTATTGGGAACCTTGGGGCCGTAAGCTATCTTGCTCACAAACAAGTAATCGCCTACAAGCAATGATTTCTCCATAGAAGAAGTGGGAATAGTATAAGCCTCGATGAGAAAAGTACGGATAATGGTGGCAGCTACTACGGCAAAAATGATAGCATCGGTCCACTCGCGGGCACCACTCTTTCTTGGTTCTTCACGGGTTTCCGGATCAAGAAATTTATCTTCTTTTTGAAAAGCCAGATAAGGGAAATAGAAAAATGGAAAAACTACTGCAAGAAATTGTCCGCCAAGGCTGTATTTTCCAAAACATTTGGCCATTTCCACCAGCATCAGCATGTACATAAACACGTTGATAAAAGGAAAAAGCAACAACAAATACCACCAAAAAGGTTTTTTTATGATCTTCAGGAAAATATACAGGTTGTAAAACGGAATCAGCG
>WFNG01000184.1 GCA_015488735.1 Bacteroidales bacterium
AACTCCTCAAGAAATTTTATCCTGTTCTGACGCTGGACAATTACTTCGCTGGGTGCAAATCCCTGTAGCAATTTATCGATGTAATCTTTGTTGCCCTGTGCGATAAAAAACTCACCGGTGGAGATATCCAAAAGAGAAACTCCTGAAATTCCACTGGTGAGATGAACGGCAGCGAGAAAGTTATTTTCTTTTTGTTCAAGTACATTGTCGTTGAGTGCAACGCCAGGTGTAACGAGCTCTGTAACACCACGTTTTACGATTTTCTTGGTGAGTTTCGGATCTTCCAGCTGGTCGCAAATGGCCACCCTGTATCCGGCTCTCACCAGCTTAGGAAGGTAAGTGTCGATGGAATGGTGCGGGAAACCGGCCAGCTCCACAAATGAAGCGGAGCCATTACGCCTCTTGGTGAGCACAATACCCAATATTCCTGAGGCTTTGATGGCATCTTCACCGAAAGTTTCGTAAAAATCACCCACCCGAAACAACAACAAAGCATCCGGGTATTTCGCCTTGATGGTATTGTATTGTTTCATTAACGGTGTTTCCACGTATTTGGCCATAGTGTTCTGCTTTTTCCGCACAAAGATAAGCATTGCGCTGTTTTTTGAAAATCTGTTTTTACTTTAACCTTTTGGGTGGCCTTGCTCCCGAAAGGGTTGGAAAGACGTGTGGTAATGAAAAACGTTGGCTCATTCAGGCAGCGTCCGTTTTTATCTCTGGTCCGAACGGACACTCGAACCAGGGAGAGAATCTTAGTATATAGAAATGTTACCAAATTCCGTAGACTCCCACACCGCTCCGCCGCACATTTCCACCTAGTGGCGGTTCGGAGATAAACGATATTTTTATATTCCCCGTTTATCTGAAGTTCTAAAAAATAAACTTGACAAACTATTTCAAATGTTGTATTATTGCAATATCAAAATAATATCATAAAAATATTAATTATATGAAACAAGAAAAAGTTTTTAAACCTGTATCCGGTTATTATGCCGTCGTGTTAATTCTGCTACTTATCGTTTTGCCTGTGTTGGCTATTATTTACTATCAAATGGTTTGGACAGTTGTTTTTATTGTCTTTGGGCTGTTTGGCCTTGCGGGACTGGTGGCTGTCAGCCCCAACGAGTCGCGTGTACTTGTTTTGTTTGGTGCCTATAAAGGAAGTATCAAGGACAACGGATTTTGGTGGGTCAATCCGTTTTTTGTGCGCAGTAAAATTTCGTTACGTGCCAGAAATCTTGATAGCGATCCGATTAAAGTGAACGATAAGCTGGGGAATCCTATCATGATTGGCGTAGTCATGGTTTGGAAAGTGAGGGATACCTATAAGTCTGCTTTCGAGGTGGACGATTACACCATGTTTGTGGACATTCAAAATGAGGCAGCTATCCGTAAGCTGGCCGGGCGTTATCCTTACGACAACCTGGAAGATGAAAGTGCCCACCTGACTTTGCGCAGCAGCAGCGATGAGGTGAACCAGATGCTGGAACAGGAGATTACCGAACGGCTTTCTATTGCCGGAATTGAAGTGGTGGAAGCCCGGATTAACTATCTTGCCTATGCCAAAGAAATTGCCGGTGCCATGCTGAAACGTCAACAGGCTTCGGCGATTGTTGCCGCCCGTACCAAGATTGTGGAAGGTGCTGTGGGTATGGTGGAGATGGCATTGAAGGAGTTGTCGAAGAAAAAGATTATTAATCTGGATGAAGAGAAGAAAGCGGCTATGGTGAGCAACCTGATGGTGGTGCTTACTTCTGACAAAGATATTTCGCCCGTAGTGAATACAGGGACGCTCTATCAGTAAAGAACTCCAGATTGTAAAAAAACAAATTACAGATAAGTTGCAAATTCGAAAATTTGAATTTTGCGATTTGTATTTGACACACAATGAAATACAATAAAGAACATAAAAAAATATTTCATGAGGAGCAACGGTTTTCGGGTAGTCCGATGATATGGATCTTTCCACTTGTTTTTGTGGTGAGTGCAGGGGTTTTAGTTTATGGTATGTACCAGCAGTTTTCTCTGGAAAAGCCGGGGGGCAATCATCCCACCCTGGACCCTGTCTTTATACTTACTGTTTCTTTTTTATTGTTTTCATGGATTGTCGTTTGGTTTGCTTCCGCAAAGTCCAGGCTGGAAGTGTTTATCGATGGAGAAGGTATTCATTACCGGTTTCCTGTATTTATCCGGAAATGGCGTACCATAAAAAAGGAAACTATCGCCCGTTATGAAGTGCAAAAGTATTCCCCGTTGGCGTATGCCGGTTGGGGGTATCGCAGAAAAAATCGTTCCTGGGACGGTAGAAACGAAATTGTTTACACCGTTAAAGGAAAAATGGGTTTACGGCTCTATTTCTCTCATAAATATTTGTTGCTGGGAACCCAGCGTCCGGAGGCCATGAAACGCGCTATGAAAAGACTGATGGAAGAGAAGGAACGGAACGATGGCTGTGAGGAAACAAATCATCTATCCGGGTGAGATAAAAAGGGTTGTCATGGTCGGTAATTTGATAGTAGCCATAGGATTGGGAAAGTATTTCCTGATTAAATGGAAAGAGATAATAATTTATTAGTAAATTTAATGAAAACGAAAAACAAAAAGCGGAGTAAGGTTTTTTTTAGTGAAGAACAGCGACTTCTTGATAGTCCCAAAAAATGGATTTTTGTAGTTGTTTTTGTTTTAGTTATCGGAATATTGGGCTATGGAATGATTAAACAACTGATACTTGGAAAACCGTGGGGCAGTCATCCTATGTCAAATTCAGGACTGTTACTAACTTTTTCAGTAGTTGTTTTATTTATGGATGGCATAGCTTTTATCCAGGCACGAACAAAACTCATTGTTTACATTGATAAGGAGGGAATTCACTACCGGTTTCCTGTTTTTGTCAGGAAAGAAAGGTTGATAAAAAAGGAACAAATTGCAGGTTACGATGTCAGGGAATATCATCCGCTTAAGGAATATGGCGGATGGGGATTGCGTAAAAGTGCGATTTACAGAATGGCGGACAAAGGAATTACCTATAAAATCACGGGAAACGTGGGCCTTAAGCTTTATTTGACCGATGGGAGAAGATTACTGCTGGGCACTCTGCGCCCGGAAGCCATGAAACGTGCCATGAGAAAATTGATGGCGGAAAACGAACAAATCAATGACTAAGAAAAAACCATTTGTACTTCGGCTTCAGCCGGAAATGATGAAAGCCATTGAGAAGTGGGCTGCCGATGACTTTCGCAGCATCAACGGGCAGATTGAATGGCTTTTGAGCGAGAGTTTGAAAAAAGCGGGAAGGTGGAAGAAATCCGGGGCAGAGAAGAAAGAAGAAGATTAGACTTTTGAATCAAATTTAATTCCTGACTTTGTTCAATACAATATTGTCAGACAAAAAAGTTGCGATAATTTTTTCTATTTAGCAAAAAAAGTGGCGATAATTTTTTCTTTTTTTGAAAAACGATGCTTTGCAAGACTTAACATAAAACGTCATCCCGCGTTGGCAAAACCCAATTTGGTTGAAAGTTTCTCCCCTTTATCCCACCCATTCAGGCGGGTCTGCCCGATTGGTTTGCTGGTCTGCTCATTCGGATTTGCAATCCGAATGTTACGGGTTGGGGGATTTGAAATCCCCCACTTCAAAAACCTCCGGATTGCACCTGTCTGAGCCAGACTTATCAAAATGACAAAGATGAAAAGTTTGACAAAAGCCTAATTCCAAAAAATTCTTACTTTTGCCCTAGATAATGGTTAAGGGAAGTCTGTGCAAATCAGACGCTGTCCCCGCAGCCGTAAGTCGTAGTAAAAGTTTTTGGCCACCTTGTGCCACTGTCCGCTTTTAGCGTGATGGGAAGGCCGTCAAAAATACGACAAGCCGGAAGACCTGCCTTTATCGTTTTTTTCGAAGCTTTCGGTGGAAAAGCAGGAGGATAATCCCATTTCTTCCCCTTTTATTTCCGGTTAGCTTACGAAAATTAAGTTTTAATTTTTGTAATGTTTAACTAAATGATTTTCAAATGAAAAAAAATTACTTTTTGACAGCTCTGCTGGTAGCGGGACTGTTACTGCCTGGCTTTTTGCAGGCCCAAATCTCCACCTTCGACGATTTGAAGCTGGATTCAACCAATGCCTACTGGAACGGTTCTGATACGGCGGGCGGCTTCCAAAGCGGAAGTGTCTACTTTTATAACAACTTCAACACTGCGTGGGGAAACTGGAGCGGCTTTGCCTATTCCAATGTTAAAAACGACACTACGGCCGGTTATACCAACCAATATGCTGCCGTTACAACTTCAGGCGTTTTCAACTCATCAAAATATGCGGTGGTCAATGCCAATTCTCCGGCAAGTTTAAA
>WFNG01000185.1 GCA_015488735.1 Bacteroidales bacterium
CCTGTAAACCCGCACTGCTGATGTATTCCAATTTACTTACATCGAGGACAATGTCTCTGTCCAGCGCCTCTAATTCTTTGGAAACAATTTCAGATGTTTCCTCCGCATTGGTAGCATCCAATCTGTCGTAAAGCTTTATAACCAACTGATTATTCCTTTTAATCTCGACCATTACGCAAGTTTCCTTTCATCTTTTATAAGTGATATTTTTCCTGTTTTCGGATTTCTCGGGATGGTGTTCGGTTTCACAATGGTAACTTTCACATCATTAATCAATCCGTTCTCGTACATAACGGATAATTCTTTGGAAAGTTTCATGATGGCTTCTCTCACCTGTGCCGATATGTCTGTAAATTCATCTTCTTTGGCTTCGACCATAATTTCAAGCAAGTCTTTGTTGTTTTCCAGTTTTACATGCATCTGGAAGTGTGTGCTCAGCATGTCGAAGGGATAAACGGCCTTTGAGATGACATCGGGAGTGATGTTTCCGCCGCCGATGATGACGATGTCATCGCTACGTCCCAGCAATTCCAGAATTCTTGTTTTCCGTCCGCATTTACATTTCATTTCGACCCACCGGCACAGGTCGCCCACTTCGTAACGCACGGTAGGCATGAGTATCCGTTGAAGGTTGGTAACCACTATTTTGCCGGTTTCACCCGGTCTGACGGGCTGGTCAGTTTCGGGATCCAGAATTTCCACATAATGCAAATCTTCGTGTACATGATGAAGCGAGGTGCCTACAAGATGTTCACACTGGTAGCCGATGGCGCCCGTGTCGTTGGTGGTATATCCGGTGGAAGCTATTTTTCTGACCCCCAGTACTTTTTTCAGATATTCACGTGATTCCTTAAACAGGTGTTCGCCGCCAACGGAGACTTTCTCAATTTTCAGGTCGATATTGTGCGTTTGTACATATTCGGCAAGCGACAGCAAAACCGATGGTATGGAAATAATGGCATTGGCTTTGAAAAAGGTGAGGTTATGCACAATGGTTTCCATGGGGTGGTTGCCGCCAATGGGCAGAATGGTACAGCCCGTATGTTCCAGCGCCTGGTTGTACGAAACAAAAGAGGCCCACATGTTACCGGCAAACAGCAGGTTGGCGACGCGGTCGTCTTTGTCGAAAACCGAAAGCCGCAGCCCTTTGCCCAGTCTTACCGTGTTGAAATGTTGCTCTTCGACGGTTCTGTAAACACTCTTGGGCGTTCCGGTAGTTCCTCCACTGGAAAAGATGAAACCGCCTTTTATTTCGCCACACAAAAGTCCATCGCCGGTTGGCGGCAGGTATTTCTTGTAATCTTCGCCTTTCAGAAGAGGTAATTTTCTGAATGATTCGAAGCTGTCGAAGGTGATGCCTTTGTATCTTTCGGAAAGAAGCGGTGATTTTTCCCTGACGATACCCACAATTCTTTTCAGCCGCGCCAAAGTCTGTTTGTCTCTTTCGTCATCCGGGAGAAAGTCAAATCCATCGCGGTCTGTGTCGTATCTTTCCCACAGAGCTTCTATCTGCCAGTCTGTTTCAAGATTGTTTCTGCCGAGTGATACCCATCGAACCAATTCGGCAATACCTTTTGAGCCATCGTGTGGTGTTCCGTGTTTTCGTACGGCCATTCGTCCGATTTCCACAAACCGGTCGGCGCCAATTAAAGCCAGCTGCGTAGATAACTTCTTGGCTCTTTCTTCACCGGCGAGGATGGAAACCGTTTGAATAAACTGCCCCATGGGTTCAACAATTTTCACCACTTCATCGAGTGTTTCTACTGGTTTAACAAATATTGTCCGGTTATGACAGGAAATCTGAAACTCGGTATCGCTTTGGTAAACCACTGTTGCGAGACCGCTTTTGCTGAAATAATAATCTTCGTCGCCGGTGGCTTTGTTTACTTTGGCCAGTTCCCTGACTTTGGTAATCTCCACAGCTTCATCGTCGTAAACGATACCCTGAGGGATTTTCTCAGCCCAGCCGTCAAGTGCTTTGCCTATTTCGACCATCATCGCTTTGGCGAGCTTTTTACTCTCCACATAAACCGTGTGCGGAGAAGAGCAGGCCGACTGTTCCCACATGATGGCGTCTTTGGCAATGAGCCGTGCCGCCTCTTTGAGGCCTTTCCTTTGTAATTCATCTTTATCGACCATGACAAAGCTGTATTTTGGCCCGTATTCGATAAGCTTGCAATGAAGGCCGAGATTCTTCCGGTAGGAGCGGATGGTATCGGCACCACCATAAACCACGATGGCATCGCATTCCTGTTTCAGAATATTTTCGATGTTTTCGGTTCCGCCTTTCCAGTTGATAAGTGCCATGGCTTTGTGTAGCAGCCCTGTGTCATCAAAATCGCGCAGACTTTTGGCGAAAAGTACTGGAAAAACCGGATCCACTGTGGACATCTTCATAAGGTTTACATTTTTGCTCACCAGTCCCTGAATGAGGCTGTCCACACCTCCGACAAAAACATTTCCTGCCGAAACGTGCGTTACCACGCCAAGAGGCTCTGTTTTTATATAGCCTCTGAAATAGTGGTTGTAGGCCCATTTGTTAAGGTAATCTTTGTCGCCGAGGTCGGAGTTGAGCCTTGTAAGCATGCCATCGCGGCTGAGCAGCGAACACATGGTCTTGATACCTTCGGCAATCATCTCTTTGCTAAAACCTATGCGGGAAGGCAAAAATTCGAGGGCTTCTTTCCTGTATTTATAATCCTCGTTGCGCCAGGCGTTGGAAACCTTATCGAAAACATCCACGATAGCATCCACTTTTAGTTTGGCCACCTCCTTTTTCAGCGTTTTGGCTCTGCTGATGATATCCCTTACCTCATTTTCGGTAAGTTGGTCTGTCGTTTGTGTTTCTCCGAAGATATAAAATTCCATGGTTGTTATGTTTTATTTTGACTTTCTTGTTAATTCATTTTCAAGTTCTTCTATTGAAGGTAATTTTGTTTTAATGTCTTCAGGAATTGAATCAGTTAATTTGTATTCAGTTATTCCCATCGGCTTATTAATGTCTCTAAGTGCATATTCCACCTCTATTTTGTCCTTTTTTTTACACAGAAGAATTCCGATTGAAGGATTATCACCTTGTTTTTTTAATTGACTGTCAACAGCGGATAAATAAAAATTCAATTTTCCTGCAAATTCAGGTTTAAACCTTCCCGCTTTTAATTCAATTACAATGAAACACCTTAGTTCCATATGGTAAAACAATAAGTCTATAAAATAATCATTTTCACTTATTTCTATTTTATATTGTTTTCCCAAAAATGCAAATCCTTTTCCTAGTTCTAATAAAAATCTGGTGATATTTTTAATCAATTCATTTTCTATTGCAATTTCAAGAGCATCATCGTGAAGACCGAGAAAATCAAAGTTATAAGGATCTTTTAATATTTCGGTTGCTAGTTTTGATTGTTCTTCAGGAAGTGTTTGTTTAAAATTATTGTCAGCAATGCCAAGTCGGCTGTAATAATTATTTTCAATCTGAATCTCTAAGGTGTTTCTGTCCCAGCCTTTTTTGATGATTTCATTACAATAAAATTCCGCTTCATCTATATTTTTTACTTTTGTAATAATTAAGCGGTTATGCCCCCATGGAATTTGTGCCACGCTTTGTGGCACAAATTGATATTTTTCTGAATAAAATCGATACCACTGAATAATTGCATAAATATTTCTGCGTGAGAACCCTTTAATCTCAGGAAATTCATGTTTTAATTCAATTGCTATTTGTTCAATTAATTTACTTCCCCATTTTGCCTTTTCTTGTTTTTCCGAAATATCTTTTCCAATCTGCCAATACATTTCAAGAAGTTGAGAATTAATGGAGTATGCAACTTTCATCCTGGCAGCATGAATTTTGGATTTTAATTCTGATATCCAGTTTTTATATTCCGAAAAATCTAATTCTTTTTTCATTTTTCAATAGGCATTTGTCATTTCTACATTTATTGCTGAAACAACATTATTCTTAGCTTTATAATAAACAGAACCAATATTCTCAATGAGTTCTTTATATCAATATTCCATTTGTTTTGTCAAATTATGCATTAGTTTTTCTGTTCGATGGTACTAATTTTTCGATTGTTCGTGTGTTGCTTTTAAAAGCTCGGTAGCTGTTATGGCACAGCCTTCGTGTTTTTTTAGTCCGGCACGACCTTTCAGCTCAATATACTGCCCCGTTCTGCCGCATGGACAGTGCGAATGTATGATGGCATAGTCGGTGGAAAGAATGGAAAGAGCAGGCTGTGCATAATTGTAAGGCGAGATGACCTGTAAAAGACCTTTTTCTCCCTCTGGAAGTACCTGTAGCGTCCCCGGTTTTCTTACAAAAGCCCTGGAATAAACGGGCACATGAAAATGATGATGCTCGCAGGTGATGTAAGGAACGCCATGTTCCACAAATCCGTAAACATCGCGGATGCGACTCTCGTCAATACCGAGATAATCCTTTGTCAGTGAGGCAAATTCATCGAAAGGTATGGATTTGGACTCTGCTGTTTTCCATCCGCCGGCAATGATAATCAGGCTCTCCTCCGGGAAATGAAACCGGATATCATTCTCCTTCATGTACAAAAGTGTATCGTAGATAAAGGCGGGAAAACCGACAATGCGTAACGGGATACCATCTTTCTGGAAATCAGCAAAGGTGTCCACACACTGTTTTTCGTTGAAATAAGCTTTTCCGTTTTCGTCTGCATCAATAGCAAATATCTTTTTGTTGGCCGGGGCAAAAGTGGAGTACATCTGATGGGCATAGGCAGCCCCTTTACCTTCTGATACGCGCGGTGAGTAGGCAAAAATCTGATAATTTACTTTTTTGTCGCTTTTCAGGTGATAGCTTTCGATGATACGTTCCCGCATCAGCGATTGCCTGTTTTGGGAAGCTTTGTCCCAGGAGATATGGCTTTTTTGCCCGCTGGTTCCGCTGGAGGTAAACGTGGCGGCTACTTCTGACTTGTCAATGGAAAGCAAATCGTACCACTTAAAAGCATCTACGATAAAATGAGGAATGTAGGCCACATCGTCAATTGTCCTGACTTTTTCGATATTGAAATTCCCGGCATCGCAGAGGTTTTTATATACTTTACTGTGACTATAGTGAAACATAAAGGCCTCTTTTACAGCTTCTAAAAAAATACGGTCACTCTCCCGGGTGTGATTTAGCGCATCTTTGATTTCGAATAACTTATCTAAATATTTCATGGTTGTGATATTATCCTATTTTATATTTGTCTTTTGTATCAGTTTAACATTGCTGGTCAGGATTTGTAATCCTGACCTTTTTGTATATGTATCGATTCTTGTATCACTCTAAGTTTCTTTTCTCTTGGGGTCGGGATTGCAAATCCCGACCAGCACAAACGCCAGCACAAAAACCAGTATAAACACCGGCACAAGTTTATCTTACCCGTTTGTCATTTAATCGTTTTACTTTTCCGGTTATAGGGCTTCGGGGGAGTTTTCCGAGTTCCACAAATTCAATTTCCAGGATGACAAGTCCCATTTCCTCACCGACTTTTATGTCGTCAATATTTTTTTCAATATTCTTCTTAATATTTTCTGAAACTCTCCGGGACTCTTCCACATCGGAAGATTCAATTCGGAGTACTATTTTTAATTTGGCTCCGCTAATGTCGTCCAGCACAAACTGGTAGTTTGCACTTATGCCATGACCTGACACATATTCGGAAAAAGATTTCTCTACCACGTCCATGGAGATATAAGCACCGCCGATTTTGAAATCGTCGCCCGCTCTGCCGCCGATGATAAAGGTGGGGTTTTTGTCGCCGCAGGCACAGGCTTTGCCGGTCCATTTGGCCACATCGCCGATTCTGTATCGGATGATGGGCTGTGACAGCCGTTCCAGATTGGTGATGAGTACTTCTCCGGTTTCTCCCGGCTCGCAGACTCTGTTTTCTTCAAAATTATAGAACTCCACAAATTGGAAATCTGTTGGAAGATGATATTCGTTTGAAGCACAGCTATCGCATTGATAACCAATTAACCCGCAATCGGCACTGGTATAGGCAAGCGATTCTATTTTTACACTACTACCAAAAGCTTTTCTCAAATGCGAACGGATCATCTCGCTCATGTGCTCGCCGGCATAGCCGATAATTTTTACAAAATCAACGTTCAGGTTTTGTTGCAGGATTTTATCGGCGAGAATCACAAAAACCGTGGGAAGGCTCAACAAAACCGTGGGCTTGAACTCCATGATATACCTTAGTATTTCGTCGAAATCGATGTTGGCAGAAATGGGCAGATGTGTGGCGCCGATAAGTCGGATGTTGTCGTGCAAAGCAATAAAAGATGGCCATAAACTACCGGCCACAAACAGGTTAGCAACCACGTCTTCTTCCTTTATACCCATCAGCCGCAGCGCATCGGCCTGTCGTTTCAGAAATTTATCCCATTCTTCATAGGTCAGCATGGTATATCTTGCCAATCCTGAAGAGCCACCTGTTGAAGTGATGATGGTCTTTTTCAAAGGCATGTCCAGTGTCAGCATCTTTGTCGATTTGGGATAGCTGTTGTTATACAACTCGTCTTTTGTCAGAATGGGAACTTCTAACCACGTTTTATAGGTCGAAATTTCCGGCAGCGCTTTATACTTATCCTGATAAAATGCCGACTTTTCTTTTGCAAAGTTGAAAACCGAAAGGGCTTTTTGCAATGATTTTTCTTTTGATATTTGATGAAACATAATTAACTCCTGACTGTATGATGTTTTTTTGCTAAGTTTTTATCGGATATGGGTGCTGTTTTCACTTTTATTAAGTCCTCGTTTACCGCTGACGATAACTTGTCATATTTTGCGGCAAACTCGTTGGATGAAACTTTCAGAAACCGGACGAGTTCTTTCTGATATTTCTCTTCCAGCCCGGCTTTCTCTTCCAGCACAAATATAGTGAATTCTAAAAATTCCACGTCTTCTTTTTCTATTTTCAGGACTTCATAAAGACCGCCGTACCTGTACGTTTCCTCAAGTGAATCCAGGAAATCGCCGCTGGCATAAATGTTCAGATTTGTACCGTAGAAAACGACTGAATCGCTCACCCTGCCAAAGACATAAAGTATCTCATCGGGCAGGCTGGCGTAAAGTTCTTTGCCGATACCCGTATTTTCAAAAATTTCTTTCCTGATAACGCCTCCCGTATCCTTCGTGTTGTAACGAATAAGCGGAACAAACTGGTCTTTCGTAACGACAAGGTTGTCACCGATGGTCTCCATAAGCGCCAGGTTATTTTTCACAAACAACATGGGGGGATTTTCGTCATCAAACAGCTTCTTGGAGATTTCCGGATGACGGTTTAGAAACTTCCGCAGCAGGATAGTCTCTCTGCTTTCGATACCCAAATCGCCCGTATCTGCCGAGCCGTAACCTGTTTTTGCCACGTAAACATTGTCGGGGTCGTGGCCGAACTTAACAGCTGTCTTCTCTCTGAAACTTTCCGTAAAATACTCTCCCACAACGGCGAAATAAACCTTTCCGTTTAACAGCTCTTTTTCATTCCGAAGCAGCGAGTAGAGGATGTTGATACTGGAAGGATTGGTAACCCAGACAATCTGGTCAAACATGCCGCCAAATTCTTTTGCAATATGCGCCGACTCTTTCAGGTCGATACCCGGTGTTGCCACCACCATGCCATCCGTTTTGCCGGCCAGACTTCTGAATGTGCAGGCGAGTTGCATGCCGCCTATCCAGGTTCCCAACGCCAGCGAAACAATGACAAGCGTCGATTTTTTGTCTATCGAATAGTTGTCGATGAATAAATTCTTCACTTTTTCGATATAATCTTCTTCGTCCAATGACTCTTTCAGCCACAGCACACTACCGCTTTTTGAGAAACCGCTGGAGGCGCCAATCAAAAAACATTTGTCAAAAGTGTTTTCCCGGATAAGCTCTTTTATGGGATAGGTTAAAAGATAATTTTGTTTGTTAATGATGGGAATGTCCTCCCAATAATCAACCTCTTTGATATTGTGTTCCGAGAGAAACCTGTCGTATCCTTTTACGGTTTTTCTGACATTTTCAAACAAATCAAATTTATCCATAACTTTGATTTTAAGTATTTTAACTATTATTCACTGTTTAACTCTTTCAGCCTGTAAACGCCAATAGCGCTAAGCAAAATAACTAAGCCACTGATGATAAGAACGTAGAAAGTTCCGATAGTTCCCATCACGGCACCCATAATGCCATAACTGATAGGCTGCAATGACAGTGAAACAGCAATAATTAACGACATGATTTTGCCCAGCGACTCTCCGGGCAGTCTTATTTGGTAAAGAGAAATAAGTGTAATGTTAAAGACGTTGAGCGCAAAGCCGATAACAAACATCTCAATGAGTTGCGGAACAAGCAAAGGTGTAAAACCGGCAAATATAAAGGAGCCGCCAACGGCCACAAAAGAGGCTGATAAAATAGTGCCGGGTTTAAAGGGTAGCTTTTTGCCGGAAAGAACCAGTGATCCGGCTAACATGCCTGCGCCAATGGCACTCATCAGATAGGCAATTACTTTCACATCCGCTTTGGCCATAACCGGGATAATGATGGTAAGAGAAGAAAAGAAAAAATTGACGATCGCCATTTTGAGAATCATTTTATGAACGATGGCAAACTGCTTTACAAGCCTGATGCCGACTTTTATGTCTTCAAGAATGGGGGTTGAAACTTTTTTAATGGCGTAATTGATATCTTTTATATTGAACAGAAACAGAACGGAAACGAGAAACATGGCTCCCGCCCCGATAAAGGCATTGGTTACGCCGAGCGTGGCGATAATAGCCGAACCGAACAACGGTCCGATAATGGAACTGGCACTTCCGCTTATCTGCTCAATAGCATTGGCTTGCGTGATTTCATCTTCTTTGACAAGAGAGGGAATGATGGCGAGAGATGCCGGATTGAAAAATGCTGATGCCAGGGAAATACCGATAGTTCCAATAATTAATAACTTGGTATCTAATATGTTAATATAAAAAAGATAAGCGAAAATTAAAACGATAAGGAGCCTGAAAAAGTCGGCAATCATCATAATGGCAACTTTGTTATGTCTGTCAATCATGCTACCTGCAAAAGGAGCAATGAGGACTGCCGGAAGAGAAGCGGCCACCATAGCCACACCCACAATCAGTGCAGAGTTTGTCCATTTGTAAATAATCCAGATGAGTATCAGAGAGTGCATCCTTGATGCCAGTTGGGAGCCAATGGTGGCTATCCAAAACCTTAAAAAAACGGTGTTATTTTTGAAAATATCAATCATCTCAACACTTTCTCTTTTTCGTTTAGGACATAAGAAAAGATCTCTTTGGCTTCATCTCCGAATATTTTAATCTTTGATGAATCTATCGAACCGTTTAGGTACTCAAACCGGATAACATCTTTTCCGTTTAAAAAAGAGGGTGTTATTCCGCAGAAGAAAAATTTCTCCTTTTCTGCCATCTCCACTAACGCCGATATGTCTGCATTTTCAAGGGAGATGTACAAAAAGATGACATCCGCTTTCAGGGTAAACAAAAGGTTGTAAAGTGCTTGTTTTATCTCAAAAAAGTTATTCTTCCCAAGCTCGCTTACGTTGATAACGCCAAATCCCCAGCCTGCATAGTAATTGGACTGTACTTTTCCGTTTTCGTCCGGATTTGTTACCATTTGGCTGCCTTCCCCATAGCTGATATTTAAATTATTATAGATCTTTTCTATTATTTCTTTGTGTTGTTCAGGCAGCCATAGCGTTCTTTTCCGCGGCTTAAGCGGTTTAAAATAGAGCATACAACTTTCGCGCTGGGAGAGGGAGGCGTCGATTTGTCTGAAACTTAATTTCTGAGGTACCAGGCCAAAAGAAAATCCACACGGCAGTGAGCCGAAATTTACATTTACTTTCTGGCTAAAAACATGGGTGGTAACCGGTTGCGATATAATTCCTTCTAACCGGAGTTCCCCCGCTTTGTTCTCTAAGATATTTCTCATTTTGTCCATGAGGTGAAATCCTCTGTAACCCGGTGCAACTACTGCCTGCCCGCTTTCGACAATGCTACCGGGCAAAGGCCTCTCAAGTGCATAATGGCCGACTACTTCCTCTCTTTTCATATCATAACAAACTACCGAGATAAGCCGTCCGCTTTTATTCAAAGCTGCAATTTTTTCGGGATAATACAAATCTTCGTTGGGATAAGTGTATCCGTATGCTCTGTAGATGGTCCTTGCAATTTTTATGGCATCGGTTTCTTTAAATGGCCTTATTTCTACATTGTTAATGTTTGCAACGGACTCTTCTTTCTTGTCTTTTCCCTCTTTTTTGTCTTTTAGAATAGTGAAAATATCTCTTTTGGGAAGTCCGAATGAGAGCCGGAATTCTTTTCCTTTAATACCATGATTTATCCACTCCACATGATCAACATACTGCTTTATCAAGAACAGCTCCATACCTTCCGTATCCAGCGAGTTGATGTCTGCTTCAGGATGATACTCTTTTGCCAGAGAGCTGTCAAAAGGCAACCCCTTATCAAAAAATGAGAGCTTAAAATAAAGGTTGTCAATTTTTGTGGTTATTCGGATATGGGATGATTCACCGGGGGAGAAGGCGTTCTTTATGACATGTAAAAAGGCTTCTTCCGAGACTAATTTCAACCGCTCCAGCAGGCTGTCAGGCAGATGCCAGACTTTCGCGCTTTCAACGACAAAAGATTGAAGGACAAAAAGCATTTCAACTTTATTGGGTATTCGTAAAGTGTTCATAAACTCATCCCCGTGTTTATTTAAACTGAATACTTCTTTGAAGAGGTTTTCAACAACAGACAGGCAAATTTAACATTTATTGGCTTGAATGACAACAGGGTGGGGAAATTATTTATAAATGGCGATGTTTTTATGCTGTATTAAACTTATGGGGTATAGGTTTTAGAGATAACAGGTAAAGATTACGTTGTATCAGTACGCACTTCATACCAGATTCAGACATTGGCTTTTGTCTCTTTGCCTTTAGCTTTTTCTTTTCCACGCAAAGACGCAAAGGCGAAAAGAGAATTTTCTCAACTTCGCCTTCTGCCTTTAACTTTTAGTCTTTAGCCCTTCTGCCTTCCGGTTTGACAGCGGGATAGTTCCATCATAACCAAAAATAAGTTCGCATTTTGCCAAAAATTTCAGCATATACGATTATCATCATGCTGCCAGGCAGGAATATTTGCGCACCAATAGTGAGATTGAAGGACGAAAAACATTTCTATTTCTCAGGCCATAAATATCAAGTTTATTTCTTGCTAAAGAAAGTCGGCTTAAAGGTAAACATCACCCAGGCCCAATTATTCGAGTTATTATAATTTCCTCCTTTAATTTCCTGAAGGGTTTGGGTAGCCAGCATTTGTGAGTAGCCACCGCTGATAATCATGTTTTTAGATAAGGTGTAACCAATTGAAAAATCAATTTCTGCACCTAAACTACTTTTGTAATCTTTCCAGGTGCCATTACTTTGCTTTACAGAAACTTTTGCTGCTGCCACATAATAGTGCGGGATTAATTTGAATGTAAACTTGTTAACTTTTTGTATCAGCGGTAAATTAACATCAAATAAACCATTGTTGAACATGTAACTACCCACATAAAAATAATCCATCCAACCATTAAATTTATGGTTTGTCCCGTAGTATGGTTTGAATGATTTATCTTTTTCATGTAAAGCCTGGTCTTTGGAAGATGTTCCGGAGAGATATTCTCCGCCCAGTCCGAAAGTGAATTTAGCCGGTAATGTATAAGCTACATTGGCTGAAAAATACATTGCTGATAAGGAATGGTCAAATTTATTTTTTCCGCCCTGATAATAAAATGAAGTATTGAATTTCAATGCTTTATTATGATAAGTCAACCGACTGCCGATGGTTTGGCTGTAAACTACTTTTTGTGCTTTTCCGGATTCTGTATAAGGCATACCGTTGTTTAACATCAAAAAACTCAATCCTATTTTATTAAAATGTCCATGATACCAGACGTATTGAAATGTCCGGTAGCTGTTGACATTATAATCGGTTTTAAAAAGGGATTCTTTGCCTGCATTGTAAGCAAATCCGACATCAATTTTCGTGAACTTATCCGGTCGGTATTTGATGATGGCTGCATCGTGGCTGCGTGCCTGTTGTGCCCATCCGACATTACCGAAAATTCTTTGGTCATCGTACGAAATTTCCTGCCTTCCCAACTTGATGGAAAACTTTTTACTGAAAATAACCTCCCCCCAGGCCTGGTGAATGGACAAACCATTTACATCAGATTTATTTAGCTGTGGAACATCTCCCCATACGCGGACGTCCTGAAGTACCAAACCGAATTTAAAATATTTGCTGCCATAATAGGCATTGAATCTTGTACGCTGCGAAATAAAATTTGCTGCTTTAGCGCCATCGGGTGTCAGTGTTTTATATCCGTGGCGAAATTCATATCTCGGACGGACTTCTCCCGAAAGGACTATGGATTGAGAATACAGGTTTTCTCCTGAAAAAAAGAAAACAGCAAATGCAAACAAAAATAAATTAAATAATTTTTTCATATTAACTTTTGTAAAAATGATTAATAATATGTTAACAAACACAGGTTTATTCGTGTTGGCGTAATTCTATATATACCGGAACTATTGTAGATAATAACCGGCTTTGTATTTCTTGAATTATTTTAAATATTTGACTTAACTTCTCCACAACGTCGCCTGTAAATGATATGGCTTCTTTTGATGTAGGCAATGGGAATACTCCAAATATGCACAAGCCGTGTAAAAGGCCATACACCAAATGTAAGGAAAGCCAATATTACATGAATTTTATAAGTGATAGGAACATTAGCCATTAAAGAGGGATTCGGTGAAAAGATAAATAAACTTCTAACCCATGGTGAAATTGAAAGCCGATAGTTAAAATCGCCCACAGCAAGATTATAATACAGTGTATTGTAAATTCCGAATCCAATTAATAAAAACAGCAGGATAACAATAAATTTATCGCCGAAACTACTGGTTTTTGAAATTCGTTTGTCACCATAGCGACGGAAAAGGAGAATAAAAATACCCACCACCGTGGCAATACCTGCTACACCGCCAAAAGAAATGGCTACCTGGTGATATACTTCATTATTAATTCCAATGCTGTTGGTTATAAAACTCTCAGGGATAAGTAATCCCAAAACATGGCCAAAAAAGACAAAAATTATCCCGTAATGGAACAATAGACTTCCCCATCTTAGGCTTTTCTTTTCCAGAAATTCTGATGATCTGGATGTCCAGCTCATTTGGTCGGTACTGTAACGATAAACATGTCCGATGATGGTAATGGCTATCATCATGTAGGGAAAAATTACCCAAAGAAATTGATTCCAGTAACTCATAATAAAACTTCTTTTAAGATGAAATGATCAATAATGATTAAAAGTCCTTTAAACAAATTAGAATAGGGACTTTCTTTTTCTTCCAGCATTTGCTGTGTGTTAACAATGGCTTCCCGGAAACGGCGAAGCAGATCTTCTCTGATCTTCCTGTCGGCATGCGATACAAATTCTAACAAAAGAGGAAGGTAATCCGGTAATTCGGTTGAGTCGAGCTCAAATCCGGCAAAAGCATAAATCTCTTTGAGCTCAGCCAATGCCTGTCCGCGCTCTTTTTCATCACCTAATTTTGAATAGGTCAGATACAGGTTGGTCTTGTCATTAAAATCAAATGTATGTACATAATTTTCCTGAAGCTGAACCAATGGCGTCCGCTGAAAATATTCACCAAATGCGTTCATGTTCTCAAATAACTCCGGTTCATCAATAGGTACAAATTCCATCTGCCAGTCCACCGACTTAATTTCGGCTTCGGGGTATTGTAACAGCAAAGAGATAACTTTTAATAACGTTTGTATTTCCATTTTCCATAAACTCTTTAATGGGATTTATTTCCCGGTAAGCAATCATCACAGGCTGCCGTGTATTCAAATCCTGTCGCTCCCTGTTCTTTATACAAATCTTCATACTTTTCTTTGTGGGAAGTGGGAATGACAAAACGATCGTCATATTTGGCAATAGCCAGTAAACGGTACATTTCTTCAATAGTTTGTGCATCGATACCAAGCTTTTCCAACAGGTTATTGTCGAATGGTTTACCAATGTCTTTCGTCCGCATGTATTGGCGCATAAGCACCATTTTCTTTAAGACGGTACGAATGATGTCCTGATTGCCGGCTGTAAGCAGATTGGCGAGATACTGAATGGGAATACGCATTTGATCGATGGCCGGAAAAACGTCACTGGCAACTGAAGCATCTCCTTCAAACATTTTCAAAACAGGGCTCAACGGTGGCACATACCAAACCATTGGCAAAGTTCTGTATTCCGGATGCAGGGGCAAAGCGATGCCTTGCTCTATGGCCAGCTTGTAAATGGGCGACTTTTGTGCTGCTTCGATCCAGTCATCCGAAATGCCATCTTTTTGTGCCTGTTTGATAACTTCCGGGTCGTTGGGGTCTAAAAACAGATCCAATTGAGCCTGATAAAGTTCTTTCTCATCAGGTGTTGAGGCCGCTTCTTTTACCCGGTCGGCATCATACAGCAAAATGCCTATGTAACGAATACGGCCCACGCAGGTTTCTGAACAAACTGTAGGCAAACCGGCTTCAATACGTGGAAAACAAAAGGTACATTTCTCTGCTTTGTATGTTTTCCAGTTGAAATAGACCTTTTTATACGGACAGGAAGAAATGCAATACCGCCAGGCACGGCAGGCTTCCTGATCGACCAGGACAATACCGTCTTCTTCGCGTTTGTACATGGCACCCGAAGGGCAGGAGGCTACGCAGGCCGGATTAAGGCAATGTTCACAGATACGCGGAAGATACATCATGAAGGCTTCTTCAAATTCCATCTTGATTTCTTCTTCAATTTTCTGCAGATTGGGATCGAGATGACTGGTTTCCTTGGAACCTGCCAGGTCGTCTTCCCAGTTTGGCCCCCATGTAATTTCCATGTCTTCCCCCGTGATTTGTGATTTGGGCATGGCTACGGGCTGCTCTTTCCCCGCCGGACTGTTGGTTAACTTTTCATAATCATAAGTCCAGGGTTCATAATATTTATCCAGGGTGGGCAGGTCGGGGTTGTGAAATATGTTTAAATATTTCCAGAACCTGTTACCGGATTTTAACTGTAATTTATCCTTTTTCAGTTCCCAGCCACCTTTGTGTTTATCCTGGTTCTCCCATTCTTTGGGATAACCGATTCCCGGTTTGGTTTCTACATTGTTGAACCACATGTATTCGGCGCCCTGTCGGTTTGTCCAGGTATTTTTACAGGTTACACTGCAAGTGTGGCAACCGATACATTTGTCCAGGTTCATGACCATTGCTACTTGTGCTTTAATCTTCATGCCAAATCACCTTTTTTAGTTTTCTGATAAATACTTTTAAATCCCTCTGATTGCCTGTGGGGCCGTAATAATTGAATCCGTAGCTCAGCTGCGCGTATCCGCCCACAAAATGTGTGGGCTTTACATGCACCTTGGTAGGGCTGTTGTGTGTGCCTCCCGTCAGGTGGGTTATTTCTGAGTGCGGTGTGTAAATGGTGCGGTCCTGTGCGTGGTACATGTAGGTTGTGCCCCTGGGCATACGGTGAGAAACTACTGCCCGGGCTACCACAACTCCGTTACGGTTGTACATTTCAATCCAGTCGTTATCGCGCACGTTAATTTGAGCGGCATCTTCATTATTCAGCCATATCGTTTGGCCGCCGCGGAATAGGGTGAGCATGTGCTGGTTGTCATAAAACATACTGTGAATGTTCCACTTACCATGTGGCGTCAGATATTTTAGCCCAATGGTTTTACCCGATTCTTCCGGAATACGATCTACTTTAGGATAGAAAGCCTTGGTGTGCAACGTAGGTTTGTAAACCGGCAATCCCTCTCCAAATTCCAGAAATGTTTCATGGTCGAGTAAAAATTGCTGTCGTCCTGTCAATGTTCGGAAAGGTACCGAAAGCTCAATGTTATTCAGGAATGGTGAATATCGGCGGTTTTTATTGTTACCGGTAAAAATAGGGGTAGATATGGACTCCTTGGGCTGCGTGGTAATGTTTTTCAGCGTAAAATGTTCCGCTTCTCTGTCTTTTGAGAAGTCTTTAACAGGCATTCCGGTTTTGTTTTCTTCGGCCTGCCATGCTTTCATGGCCACTTTTCCATTTGTAGAGCTTGACAAAGTAAGTATGGCATCTGCGGCTTTTCCCGCTTCTTCCAGGTTGGGCATTCCTTTGTTAAATCCGGAAGTATGAACGCCAATGGTTTCTTTTAATTTTTCATACTCTTCTTTTCCAGACCAGGAAATGCCATCTGCACCTATGGGGTTGTTTTGAGCCAACGGCCCCAGTGATACAAATTTTTCATAAATATGGGTATAGTCTCTTTCTACCAAAACAAGTTTGGGCATGGTTTTTCCGGGAACAGCTTCTGTTTCACCTTTGCTCCAGTCTTTTATCTTGCCAAAAGGCTGTGCTATTTCACCCGGTGAATCATGCAAAAGCGGAACTGATACAATATCCTTTTGAACATCTGGTAAATAGGTCTTTGCCTTTTCGGAAACCATTTTTGCCAGGTTTTTAAAGATATTCCAATCGGATTTGGCTTCCCATGGCGGAGAGATAGCCGGATTAAAGGGATGCACATAGGGATGCATGTCGGTACTGCTGATATCTGTTTTTTCGTACCAGGTGGCAGCCGGTAAAATGATGTCGGAATAAAGTGCTGTTCCGGACATCCTGAATTCCAGATTGACCATTAAATCCAGTTTCCCTTCCGGGATATTATCGCGCCATTTTACTTCTTTGGTATGGTTTAGGGTTTTGGTTTCCGAGGCCAGAACACCCTGATGTGTACCCAGTAAATGTTTCAGAAAATACTCATGGCCTTTTCCTGAACTGGAAATCAGGTTGGCCCGCCAAACAAACAATGTCCTGGGAAAATTATCCGGATTATCCGGGTCTTCCAGCGAAAATTGTAATTTTTTGTCTTTTAGCTCCTTTACAACATGCTGAATAATTTCCTCCTTGTTTTTGGCGCCTGATTTTTCTGCTTCCCCGGCAAGGCTTAATGAGTTGCGGTTAAACTGCGGATAGGATGCCGACCATCCCAAACGGACAGAAAGGACATTATAATCGGCAGGATGTTCGTAACGTGGTTTGTCAATGGTAGGAGAACTCAGTTCGCTCATGGGGATTTCTTCATAACGGAACTGATCTGTCCCGAAATAAAAATAAGAAGTGGCATTTTGCAACCGTGGTGGTAATGACCAGTCGCGGGCAAATGCCAGCGTTGCCCAACCTTCGAACGGACGAACTTTTTCCTGACCCACGTAATGTGCCCAGCCACCGCCGTTAACACCTTCAGAACCGGTGAGCAATACCAGGTTTAAAATGGTCCGGTAGTTTATATCGGCATGGAACCAGTGATTAATTCCGCCGCCCATAAGAATCATGGACCGGCCTTTTGTTTCGACGGCATTTTGTGCAAATTCACGGGCAATTTTAATGACCTGCTTTGCTTTAATACCTGTAAATTCTTCCTGCCACGCCGGCGTGTAGGGCAGTTTATCATTGTAATCTTTCGGATAATTTTTCTGATCGGCAGATTGTGCAACGCCATAATTGGCCAGCATTAAATCAAAAACCATGGTGACGTAATGTACTTCGCCATTAATCTCCACTTTTTTTACCGGGATATCCCTGTGCAGGACAATACGTTTTTCATCGTCAAAATAAGGAAGGTTTACAGAAAGCATTTTGTCTTCATCACCAAATAGCGATAGTCTGGGATCAAATTCTTTCCCTGATTCATCGGCCATTTCGAGATTCCATTTCTTTTTGCCTTCCCAGCGATGGCCTATACTACCGTTGGGAATGACCATTTGGTTACTTTTCTCATCGATCACCACCATCTTCCATTCGCCATTTTCTACAGGCGAATTGATGTCAGAAGCGCGTAGGAAGCGGTCAACGGTATAGCCTTCTTTTTGTTCTTTTAATAAAACCAGGAAAGGAAGGTCGGTAAACTTTTTGGCATAATCATAAAAATAGCCGGTTTTTTTCTCTACATAGAACTCTTTTAGGATCACATGTGTCATGGCTTGTGCCAGGGCTCCGTCGGCTCCCGGATTAACCGCCAGCCATTCGTCTGCAAATTTCACTGATTCAGCATAGTCGGGGCTAACAGAAATTACTTTGGTTCCTTTATAACGTACTTCGGTCATAAAGTGGGCATCCGGTGTTCGTGTCAACGGGATATTGGTTCCCCAGATAATGATATAGCCTGAATTATACCAGTCGCTGCTTTCCGGGACATCCGTTTGGTCGCCCCAAACCTGCGGCGATGCCGGTGGCAGATCGGCATACCAGTCGTAAAAGCTGAGCATTGATCCGCCCAGTAAAGAAAGAAAACGTGACCCGGAGGCATAACTCACCATCGACATGGCAGGAATAGGGGTGAAACCGGTAATTCTGTCCGGGCCATACTTCTTGATGGTATATAAAAGTTGTGCAGTAATAATTTCGTTGGCTTCATCCCAAGAAGTTCGTACCAGACCGCCTTTACCTCTTGCTGTTTTGTAAGCCTTTGACTTGTCCGGGTCTTCTGCAATCAGTTGCCATGCTTTTACGGGGTCATTGGTTTCTTTCAGGGCATCTCTCCATAAATTGAGCAGTATCCCCCTGACATAAGGATACTTTACCCGTAAAGGGCTGTATGTGTACCACGAAAAGGAAGCACCGCGGGGACAGCCCCTGGGTTCATATTCCGGCATGTCCGGGCCGGTAGTCGGATAATCTGTTGCCTGATTTTCCCAGGTGATAATTCCGTTTTTTACAAACACTTTCCAACTACACGATCCGGTGCAATTTACACCATGTGTAGTCCGAACCACTTTATCATACTGCCAGCGCCGGCGATAAAAGTCTTCCCATTCTCTGCCCTGGGAATTCAGTTCGCTCCAGCCATCTGAATATTTCTCACGCGCTTTAAAAAAACGCATTTTTTTAAATAAATATGATGCTTTTTTATTCATGGCCTGCTTATTTTTTAAATATTTTTATCCTCTTCACATTGTCGGGTGATGTTGTCCTGTTTACGCAATTTTCTTACTACTATGGGCTTTTAACAGGATAAATGACATGACAATAGAAATTATCGCTAAAATTATGTACACGATAAAACCTTTGGCATATCCTGCATTGCCATAATGATCTACAAAGATACCCAACAGGGGAGGCACTACAAATCCGCCGAAGGCACCCAGGCCACCTACCCATCCTGCCGCACCTCCGGTAGCTTTGGGAACATATTTCGGTACCAGTTTGAAAACAGCAGCGTTACCAACGCCCATGCCGGCACCAATGATAATTTCACCTACCAAAGAAATCCAGAAAACATGGGCAAAAAACAAAATAACAGCCCCCAGCAATACAGTAAAATAACTCACTATCGCAATGCGTTCCCCGCCAAATTTATCACTGATATGGCCACCCCACACACGGATAACAGAAGCTAACAAGGAAAAACCGAATGCCATAAGCAGGGCAGCTTCTCTTAAATCGAAATGATAATTTTTGACCCAGTAAACCGGAAACCATCCGGTGAGTGCCAAAAAGCCACCAAAAGAAGTAAAGTAGAGCAACACCAGTCCCCACGTACTCGGTATTCTCGCTGAGACTTTCAAAGACTCAATCGTACTGCCCGAAGGAATAAGTTCCTGCCCCAGCTCCGTTGAGACTTCTTTTGCTTTTGCAGGGCTAATTCCTTTTTTAATTAACTGAAAATAATAAGCATCGTGTACCACAAAAATGTAAACTATGGTACCAATTAGAAGAAAACCAAACCAAAGAACATAGGAAATCGGTAAACCAAAAGCACGCAGCGCGAAAGGTAATATAATACCGAAAATGCCGGGAGCCAGGTTGCCGATACCGGCATAAGTACCTAATGCCACACCTTGTTTCTTTTGTGGAAACCAGTAAGAAGTTTGTGCAATCCCCACTGAGAAAGTAGCGATGCCACTACCACTTAATATACCAAAAAAAACGATTAACCAATACATATCCTTGGTTAAGTGGTTTGGATAAAATAACAACAAAAGGATGGATAAGCCGGCCATGCCAATAACGGCGAGAATCAACAAAACAGCCAAAGGTTTTTTGCCCCCGACTTTATCAACCCATGCGGCAAATGGGATGCGCAATAACGATCCTGAGAGGTTTGGTGCTGCCACCAATAACCCCAATAGAAAACCGGAAATTCCTAAGACCTCTTTTAATTTACTGGCTACCGGGCCATACAACGAAACGGCAGCAAATCCGATAAAAAATCCAAAGGTTGCCATAACTAAGCCCATACTTGGATTCCCTTTTAGATGATACTTTTGTATCAAACTGGTTTTACTTAATTTTTCTTCCATCTTTGTAAATTTTTGATTTATATAAAATTGTTTTACTTTCAGTTGATAACGGTAAACAGGTATTTGTATACTTATAATGGCTAAAAATATTAACCTCTAATTCATTCTGTATCAATAAGGAAATCATTAATAATTTATGTTTTATATATGTATCAAAGGTATCTCTTTTAAGAATATAAAAAATGGATTTAAGATTATTTATAGGAAATTATAATTAGTTTATAATGATTCTATTTTGAATAACTGTAATATTTTAAGGGTGGTACCTGTAAGCTATTTTGGTTCAGGTAATTCTATACAACAATATCGATAAGCGAAAAAACGTGTTGAGAAAAATATACGAATTGGTCTAAAGCTTAGAGGTTTTTAATCTGCCGCATATTTTCGCATCTTTGCCAAAAATTTAAGCATGTACGATTATCAGGTTCTTTTTGACTTTACCCAATCTGTTTTTGAAAAAATGGGACTCCCTGCCGGAGAAGCGCAGCAGGCCGCCGACATCCTTATGCGGGCGGAATTGCGTAACATTTCCACGCACGGACTGGTGAGGCTCCCGGAGTATGTTAGTCTATGGCAAAACAAACGTATCACAGTAACGCCGAAATTTACCGTGGTGCATGAAACACCTTCTACTGCCCTTGTGGATGGCGGCAAAGGGCTGGGACTTGTAACAGCACCCAAAGCCATGGATATTGCTATCCAAAAAGCCATGACCGTAGGAACGGGATGGGTGGCGGTACGCAACTCTTATCATTTCGGTATTGCCGGTTACTACGCTATGAAATCACTGGAACACAATATGATAGGGATAGCCATGACCAATGCTAATCCGCTGGTTGCCCCCACCTTTTCCAAATACGGGATGTTGGGAACCAACCCTATTGCCGTTGCCATTCCGGCGGGGGAGGAGCCGCCTTTTGTGGCTGACTTTGCCACTTCACCCGTTTCGCGCGGAAAAGTGGATGTGTTTGAAAGTGAGGGTAAAGAAACTCCCGGAGGCTTGTTACAAGATGCCCGGGGAAACCTCACAACGAACTCTTCTATTTTACGCAATGGCGGTGCTTTACGCACCCTTGGTGGTGATGTGGCCCATGGCGGGCACAAAGGCTTTTGCCTGACTTCTGTTGTGGATATTCTTTCAGCCGTGTTGCCAGGTGCTAATTTTGGCCCTACAGTTGTGCCTACTTTGGGCTATGTAAAAGACAAAACCGGTGCTGAGGATCGTGGTATCGGCCATTTTTTCGGTGCCATGCGTATTGATGCTTTCCAGACAGCCGATGAATTTAAAGCGGGAATGGATGAATGGATTCGTGCTTTCCGCCAGGCCGAGCCGGTAGAAGGGCAAAAGCGTGTAATTATTCCCGGTGACCCGGAAAGAGAATCCGAAGCCATAAAGTTAAGGGAGGGCATTTCTTTGAGTAAGAAATCGTTGGATGGGCTGAAAAGAGTTGCTGAAATTTTTAAAATAGCGTTCTAAATACTCATTAATATTTGTTGTGTCATAAAAAAAGCACCTTTTTCAAGGTGCTTTTTTTGATATTAAGTTCACAATATCTCTACAAATAAGATTTCAATATTTTACTCCGTGAAGTCTGTTTCAGGCGGCGAATGGCTTTTTCCTTGATTTGACGCACGCGTTCGCGGGTCAGGTCAAATTTTTCACCAATTTCCTCCAACGTCATAGGGTGGCCACCATTGAGCCCGAAATATAATTTCACAACATCTGCCTCACGCTGTGTGAGCGTAGAAATGGCGCGGTCGATTTCTTTACGTAACGATTCATAAAGCAAACCTGTTTCCGGTGTTACCGACTCCTCACTTCTCAAAACATCGTACATGTTGTTGTCTTCGTCCTGAATCAGCGGAGCATCCATGGAGACATGTCTTCCGGCATTTCTCTTGGATTCTTTCACCTCATTGACAGTCATATCCAGAATTCCGGCAATTTCCCTGTAATCCGGTTCACGCTCGTATTTCTGCTCCAGCTTTGCCGTGGCCTTGTTAATTTTGTTAATGGAGCCAATTTTGTTCAGCGGTAAACGAACGATACGCGATTGTTCAGCCAAAGCCTGCAGAATAGACTGGCGAATCCACCATACAGCATACGAAATAAATTTGAACCCACGGGTTTCATCAAAACGTTGTGCTGCTTTGATCAAGCCGAGATTTCCTTCGTTGATCAGGTCAGGGAGACTTAACCCCTGGTTCTGATACTGTTTTGAAACAGAAACCACGAACCTAAGATTGGCTTTTGTCAATTCTTCCAAAGCTCTTTTATCACCTTGTTTAATTCTCCTGGCCAGTTCAACTTCCTGTTCTGCTGTAATCAAATCAACCTTTCCGATTTCCTGCAAATATTTGTCAAGGGATGCGGTTTCACGGTTGGTTACCTGTTTGGTAATCTTAAGCTGCCTCATGCTCTCTCTCCTTTTGTTTTTGGTTTATTGACTACGTTTATTGTAATGAAAGGTTTCGTTCTCAATGATTAATTTCTTTCGGGTCTCTTCATCAATGCTTTACGCGACAGTTTCATCTTACCATTGCGCTCATCTACCCCGATAAGTTTCACTTTTACCTTTTCACCTTCGTGTAAAACGCTTTCCACTTTTTCAATACGTTTCCAGTCGATTTCAGAAATATGGAGCAGGCCTTCTTTACCGGGAAGAATTTCCACGAAAGCACCGAATGGAACAATACTTTTTATAGTTCCTTCATAAACTTCGCCTACTTCCGGAACGGCAACAATACCTTTGATGCGTGCTTTCGCTGCTTCTATGGAGGCTTTGTCAGGAGAAACGATATCGATGACGCCGTTGTTTCCGACTTCTTCAATTACGATGGTAGCACCGGTTTCGCGTTGCATTTCCTGAATGACTTTCCCTCCGGGTCCTATCACAGCGCCGATAAATTCCTTGGAAATCAACATGCGTTCAATACGCGGAACATTTTCTTTATAGTCGTCACGTGATTCTGTAATGGTCTTGGCCATTTCACCTAATATATGTAAACGTCCCTGACGGGCTTGTTCCAACGCCTCTGCCAATACTTCGTAGGGTAGGCCATCTACCTTAATATCCATTTGGCAAGCGGTGATACCGTCTTTTGTGCCGGTTACTTTAAAGTCCATATCACCGAAGTGATCTTCGTCGCCGAGGATATCGGAGAGAACGGCATATTTCTTTGTTTCGGTATCGGTAATCAATCCCATGGCAATTCCTGCCACCGGCTTTTTGATTTTTACGCCGGCATCCATAAGCGATAGTGTTCCGCCACAAACAGTTGCCATAGACGATGAACCGTTAGATTCGAGGATGTTAGAGACAATACGAATCGTATATGGATTGTCGTCGCCTTCGGGGAGCACAAATTTAAGAGCACGCATGGCAAGATTACCATGACCAATTTCACGACGACCCGGACTGCCGAAGCGGCGTACCTCTCCGGTTGAAAATCCCGGAAAATTATAGTGTAAAATAAATTTGGAGGTTCCGTCAAAAACGGCACCGTCTATCATTTGTTCGTTCATTTTATTTCCCAGCGTACAGGTTACCAATGCTTGTGTTTCACCACGTGTGAAAATGGCAGAACCATGAGCAGAAGGGAGGTAATTTACTTCGCTCCAGATGGGGCGTATTTCATCTAATTTCCGACCATCCATGCGGATTCGTTCGTTCAGAAGTGCCTGACGAAGGGCTTCTTTTTCCACATCGTGGAAATAACGTTTCACCATGTCCGTTTTCTCAGCTTGTTCTTCTTCTGAAAGGTTTTCGATAAACGTATCACGAACAGCTTTAAAAGCTTCCGAACGGGCATTTTTGTCAGGGTTAGCCTGCAATGCAATGTCGTAGCATTTTTTGAAGGTAGCTTCTTTAACCTGTACTTTCAGCTCTTCGTCATTGTGCTCGTGGCAGTATTCGCGTTTTGTCTGTGCTTTTTCGACCATGGCGGCCAGTTCAACCTGTGCACGACATTGGATTTTGATAGCTTCATGTGCAGCTTTAATGGCTTCCAGCATGAGACTCTCAGAAACTTCTTTCATCTCACCTTCTACCATCATGATGTTGTCTTCGCTGGCAGCAACCATTAATTCCAGGTCGGCTTCTTCCATTTGACTAATCGAAGGGTTGATAATAAAATTGTCATCAATAAAAGCAACCCTTACTTCTGAAATGGGACCATGGAAAGGAATATCAGAAACAGCAAGTGCCGAAGAGGCGGCCAGCGCGGCCAATGCATCAGGAGCCACATCTTCGCCACCTGAAATCAGCTGAATAATAACTTGTGTTTCTGCGTGGAAGTCTGCAGGAAACAAAGGCCGTAAAGCGCGGTCGACCAACCGGGAAATGAGAATTTCGTATTCCGAAGGACGACCTTCGCGTTTGAAAAATCCGCCAGGAAATTTTCCGGTGGCTGAATATTGTTCTTTGTAATCGACAGAAAGTGGCATAAAATCCACGTTTTCTTTTGCATCCTGAGCGGCAACGACGGTAGCCAATAGCATGGTGTTTCCCATTTTGACTACGGCAGATCCGTCAGCTTGTTTGGCAAGTCTGCCGGTTTCAATGGAGATGGTAGTACCATCTGCCATTTGAAATGTTTTTGTAATAGCTTGTGCTGACATAAATATTATTTAGATGTTTTTAAATTCGTTATTGATTGTTGCAGGTAATCTTTGGTCTGTTTCCCAGCCTGTTGCGATGGCTGTTTGGGATTTTGCGGCGGGGAAACGGTTTTTTGGAAATCGGTTGTAACCGCAGCCTGCATAAACACAAAAAAAGGCAATCAGATAATTGCCTTTTTTTGTGAAATAGGGCATATCTATTTTCTTAGCCCAAGTTGTTTGATAATGGCACGGTACCTTTCGATATCTTTTTCCTTAAGATATTCGAGCAGCTTTCTGCGCTTTCCAACCATGCGTACAAGTGAGCGTTGTGTAAACACATCCTTCTTGTTTTGCTTCAAATGCTCGGTAAGATGTTTAATACGGTAGGTAAACAGTGCGATCTGGCCTTCTGCCGATCCTGTATCCTGATCATCCTTACCGTACTTTGCGAAAATTTCTTTCTTCTTTTCTACAGATAAATACATAGTAATTTTATTTCTTTAATTTGGGGTGCAAAAGTAGAAATATTCTTTGAATTGAACAATATTTTTTTATAGTTATTAATAATTTGTTTTTAAATTTTATCATGCGTGGGATTTCTCTGCTCAAAATACCTGTTTCTATTCTGATAGTTTCTTAAAATAATCATACAGGTAAAACTGTGACCGCATGGGGTTTCCATCTTTTGCAGATGTCTTATATTTATTGATTGGGTCGCTGTTGAGCAGTCTGGCTTTTATGTTATCGCTGAGTTGTGTTCGCAACATAAACATGATTTCTTTCTGTATTTCAGGGTCATAAATGGGACAGGCCACTTCAAAACGATGGTCAAAGTTCCGAATCATCCAGTCAGCAGAAGAAAGATAGTAAAGCGGATTGTTATTGTTGGCAAAAACCATAAGACGCGAGTGTTCCAGAAACTTATCTACAACGCCCACTATTTCAATATTTTCGCTAAATTCGGAAATACCCGGAACCAGTACACAAATACCTCGACAAATAATTTGGATTTTTACTCCTGCTCCCGAAGCCTGGCTCAGTTTTCTTGTAAGTTTTCTGTCAACGAGGCTGTTCATTTTGATGATAGCCCAGGCTTCACGTCCCGCTTTAGCATTTTTTATTTCATTATTGAGCAGCCGGATGATGTTTCTTCGCATATAATAAGGAGCTACAAGAAAGTGTTTAAACCGTGGTGGCGTGTAGGGCGATTCCAGCAGATGAAACAACATGTTAACTTCTTTGCCAATTTCTTTATTGGCAGTAAAAAGTCCGTCGTCGGCATAAATTCTTGCTGTAGATTCGTTGAAATTGCCTGTGCTTATATGGGAATAGTAGATGTTTTCGCCCTCTTCTTTGCGGCGGATAAGCATCAGCTTAGCATGTACTTTGTATCCAGGCAGATTTTTAATTATTTTTACACCTTCCTCTTTTAGTCTGCCCGCCCAATAGATATTGGCTTTTTCGTCAAAGCGGGCCTGAATTTCCAGAAATACGGTAACTTTCTTTCCGTTGCGGGCGGCGTTTATTAATGCATTAATAACGTTAGAATTTCGGGCTGCCCGGTAAAAAGTCATTTTTATGGCTCTTACCTGAGGGTCTATGGAGGCTTCGCGAAGCAGGTCAACAAGATACTGAAATGACTGGTAAGGGTAATGCAACATAACATCTCGTTGCCGGATAATTTTTAAAATGTTGGTGTTTCCTTTGAGTAACGGGTGAGGCATAGGTTTCATCTCCGGATAAATGAGGCTGCTGTCCCCCAGATTGGGAAATCCGATAAAATCGCGAAAGTTATGGTAGCGGCCACCACCGCGGAGGCTGTCATCTTCTGAAATTCTTAATCTTTTCAACAACTGCTTTAACAATACAGGAGGAATTTGGTTGTCGTAAACGAAGCGAACCGGAAGTCCTTTTTTCCTTTGTTCCAGGCTCTCGCTCATAAGCTCGTAAAAGCTTTTGGAAAAATCGTTGTCGATATCGAGCTCGGCATCACGGGTGAATTTTATGGTATATGCAGTAAAAGTGTCGTAATCGAATGACTTGAAAACTTCTTTCAATCCAAAACGAATCACGTCTTCCAGCATCATAATATATTTATTTCCTCCGCTGTCGGGTAAAAGCAAAAAACGTGAAAAGCGATGCGTGGGAACCATGATAATAGCATATTCATCTTCCTGGTTTCCTGATGAATCGTGTAAAACAACAGCGAGGTAGATAAACTTATCACGGAGAAATTCAGGGCTTTCTAAATTCTTAAGCATAATGGGAAATAGAAAAGGGCGCAAATACTCTGTGAAAAACTGCCTGACAAAACGTCCCTGCTCCTCATCCGGCTTGGTTTCGTCAACAAAAAAGATATGGTTTTCCTGTAGTTGTTTTCTAATTTCAGTGAATGTTTCGTTGTATCTCCTTTCCTGAACGGCCACCAAATCCATGGCTTCTTTTAAAATTTTTTCGGGTACGAACCCCAAATTCTGGTCACGGTTTTTTTCCATTCCTATCAGCCTGCGCAACGTGGCAACACGTACTCTGAAGAATTCATCGCGGTTGTTAGAGAAAATTCCAAGGAAGCGCAACCGTTCAATCAGTGGATTGTTTACATCCATAGCTTCTTGTAAAACTCTGCCGTTAAAATGTAACCAGGATATCTCACGATTAATGGTTTTTTTTGTTTTTGCCATGATAGGATTGTTGTTTTAAGTATGGCTACAAAGTTAGGAAATTCACTAAAATTGCTAAATACATGTATGGAAAAGCCGGAAAGGTCAGATACTTACTACTTCAACGCCCTCTTTGTGAATATAAATCAGCTTTTTTTTGATGTCCTGATATCCCAGCCGTGAATAAACGTCCGCATATCCCTCCACCTGCTTTCGGTATTTATTTTCTGTTTTCACATCTCTCACACCGGTTTTGTAATCGAGAATGGTCAGCGTGTTTTCGAGGAACACAACCCGGTCAGGACGCAGAAATTGTCCTGTCTGTGCATCGTAAATATCTGTTTCTGTCTTGATGATGGCATCTTTTGCATAGAAACGGCTCAATTCCGGATGGGCAAGAACTTTTGCTACAAGGTCTTTAATACGTGCGGTTTCCTCAGCATCCAGCAAACCGGAATAACGGCAGGCATCTACCTGCTGTGCTGCATCTTCGGTATGTTTTATTTTTGATAAGATGGCGTGTAACAACTTACCGAATGTGCGCTGTGTGTTTTGCCCCAGCGCTTCCCAGTAAACTTCTTCCACAGGAGCAATATCAATATATTCGTACCAGGGAGTGGAAAAATCACGTGATAATGTGATGGTTTCTTCTGTATTGCTTGCTGGTTTCTGAACGCTGGTATCCGGGAAAGCACCCCATTCAAAATGTAATTTCTCTTTGTCCCACAGTCCTTTATCCGACAAGAAATTTACAAGATATCCTGAAAAATAATCTTTGCTATTGTTCTGCATGATGCTGCCTGTGAGGAATAATCCATCAACGGCACGTGTAAAAGCAACATATATTTTATTCAGAAAATCCAGGTCTGTTTTGGCGCGTTCATGTTCATAAATTGGCTCTCTGCCTGCTACTTTTAATTCTTTTTGGTTGATAGTGAGCAGGACTGATGAAATGTTCTCCATTTCCGGCAGCTTTAATTCTTCCCAATATTGTGCATGAGTAAGTCGGTTTTGCATCGCATGAAGGTCGGCAATTACCACTCCGAATTTTAGCCCTTTTGCTTTGTGGGCCGTCATCACCTGTACAGCGTTCAGGCCTTTGGGCAAAATGATACTCTCTTTGCCCTTTTTTTCTTCCCATAGCTCAATAAAAGCAGGTAACGAACCATTGTAAGTCATTTCCTTTTCGAAAATAAAATCCAGAAAAAATTGCAGAAAAATATCCGGAGTGTTTGTATTTGTCAAATTCCGGATGACTTCTGCAGCAATTTCATAAACACTATGTGTGCGTGTAATTTCGGTGGAGGGAAGTACCAGTCCAAATCTGTCTAATACATATTTCAAAGCGTCCGGTTGAACCATGGCTTTGCGGTAAAGTGTGTGAAATTCATTTCCTGTACCGTGAATCCAAAGCAGGTTGGTAAGAAATTCGGCAAAAAAGAGTTTGTTATCCGGCTCGGTAAGCAGTTTCATGAAAGCTACTACCAGCCTTACTTTGGGCGAAGTTGTCAGTAGCATCGATTCGGACGAAACCACCGGAATGTTGTGTTGCAATAAATGCGCTGCAATTTCGGATGCGGATTTATTGTCCAATGTTAAGATGCAGATATCTTTCAAGGGATAATTTTTCCCTATAATATCCTTTACTATTTCCCGGATTTTGGCAAGTCTTTTCACTTTAAAATCAGCTGAATTCTCTGCAGGAATAAAATCCATTGACACAAAGCCACCCTGCTTTTTCTTTTTGGGAATCTGTTGTTTTACATCCAGGTAAACTTCGTGGAAGCCGCCTGTGAGATGCTGACCGGCAAAGCTGAAAAAATCATTGTTAAAGCGAATGATTTCTTCGCGCGACCGGTAATTTATTTTCAGATTTTTTTCTACGTAATTTTGTATCAGTATCTGCTCTCTCAGGATATTCTCCTGGCTTTCTTCCAATCCATACAGGTGTGGTAAATGGGTGAAAAGCTCTACTTCGCCGTTTCGAAACCGATAGATAGCCTGTTTGGCATCGCCTACTACCATGTTGAACCAACCATTTGCCAGCGATTCTTCTACAAGGGGCAACAAATTGTCCCACTGTAATACAGACGTGTCCTGAAACTCATCAATTAAAAAATAGCGGTAACGTCTGCCAAGCCGCTCATAAATGAAAGGAACAGGTTGCCCTGCAATCTCATTGTGAATCCGTTTGTTAAATTCTGAAATGTGTACTTTACGTGTTCTTTCCGTAAAACTTTCAAAAAGCTGACCGATTTCACCAATGAGTGCCATTTCGTAAATATTATTATACACCAGTCGCCGGATGGCATAAAAAGAAATTTTTTCACGGATGACTTCTAAACTTTCCTTTAGTTGGGGGATAATCCCATCGATACGTGATTTAACATCATTGCTTTTTGATGCAGCATACCAAACATTGTCTTCCATGGCCTTAATGACATAGCTGTTGGGCGAGAGATCTTTCAACGTTATCCGGCCTTCGGACAACTTTTTTAAATAGGCACCCACACCGTTTTTACCATGAGAAAAATCATTTATTGCAATTCCTTTATTTTCAATTAACGTCAAACTTTTCAAGGCTTGCTTTTGGATGGCGTTTTTTGTCGAATAAACGGCCTTCCCCAGCTTTTCAATGTTTTGGAGAAAATTTGCAGGTGAAACATTTTTTAGCCCACTGATATGTTGTGCCCCCTCTTCTCCCAGTTGTTTCTTTATGAATTCGGACAGGTTTTTGGTTAGGTCATAGCTTTTCTCATCTTCTACCTGCGACATGACAAAACGGATAAGGATTTCTGTGAAAGCACTGTCGTGTCCCAGTTTATCATAAATATCTTCAACGATAAACGGGATGAGATCGTCGTTGTCGATGATAACTTCAAAACCCTGTGGTAATCTTAAATCCGTAGCAAATGTACGTACAATCCGGTGTACAAACGAGTCGATGGTGCTGACGGCAAACTCATCATAATTATGGATAATGAGCAAAAGCAATTGTTTGGCCCGAAGTGTTATTTGTTCTGCTGAAAGCCCTGTTTCAGCCATAATGTCGGGATAGTTACTTTTGTTTAAATGTCCGGTAGTGATTTCTTCCAAACTTTCTAATATTTTGGCTTTCATCTCGTTTGCAGCCTTGTTGGTGAAGGTTATAGCAAGAATATTCCGAAAGCTACCGGGGTTTTTCAGCGTGAGCTTCAGATATTCCTTTACCAGTGTTGTGGTTTTCCCGGATCCGGCACTGGATTTATAGACGACAAAACGTTGGTTCATGGTTTAGGTTTTTCAGCGGGCCCTGTTTTCTTCTTTTTTTCTTTCTTACTTTTTTTACTGCTTCCGTGGAACAGCTCTGAAAGCCGGTTGAATTCTTTCCGGTATACGATACCAACACCTTGGGTATAAGGAGAAACCTTATCGTAGTTACTGTAGTTGTACCACGAGTTATCGTTGGAGTGGTTGTAGGCTTTCAGCAGCCAACGTCCGTCTTTTGTAATTTTATATTGAATATCCACATCGCCCACCAGATTATTGGCAGATCTGTTTTGTTTGTCGTATGTCATACCAAAATTACCATTAATCATAAGCCGGTCATCGAACAGTTGTGTGGAAAGTGCCACATCAAATTCCTGCTTTGTAAGGGTGCCACCGGGTTTGTAGTTTACCCCAATATCAAAATTCTTACTGATTTTCGACAACATACTGCTTAGCTGGTTAGAGAGGATGGTGTAGTATGAAGTACTCCAGGAAATACTAGATGCATTGCTGAAACTAAAAGAACCCAGAACCAGTAGTGAAATCATCTGCTGGTTCATAATTGCTGTGTTTGTAGTATCGAGCTGTGCATAAACCATACGTTGCATATCGGGATCTAAATCGGGAAAATGAATCTGAAATTTAATATCGGGATTAAACAGGTCGTGAGACATGACAACATAGCAATTTACCTGTGTCCGGTTTTTATAAGAAGCGCTGGAATCAACAACGATACCCAGGCTGCTCAGGTTAGCCTTGAGCTTGTAAAGCCCTTTGATGTTAACTGTAGCCTGATACGGATTACCTGCCCAGGAGATACGACCACCTTTTACCAGCTCAAAGTGCTTTTTAACAAAACTCCCCAGCGAAAAATTAAACTCGCCCTTATCTACTACATAATCACCTGTCAGCGACAGATTGCCGTCAGAGTTTACTTTTAAATTCAAAATACCATTTCCTTTTGACTGAATGTCCCCCATGTTAGAAGGGAGATAAATTTTAAGGTTGGCACTGGGCCTGATATTCATATTAAGGGCTATAGAATAAGCACTTTTATTTTTCCGCCGTAGTTTAAGAACGGTTTCTTGCGGCTTTAAAAGAGTACTGTCAACAGGAGGTGGTGTAAAGATAATATAATTTTTATCTGCAATTTCCGTGGAGTAGTCCAAAGGGAGGATAACAGAAGTACCAGCATCTGTGGAAGCATCTATTTCCATTTTTATATTGTTGGCAGGTCCGGTAATCTTTACCATTCCCGATGCGATGGCCGTTCCATAATAGACATTGTTCATGTGCCTGGTTGTATTAAAAAACAACAGCTTTTTCGTGTTGATGGTAAGATTCAGGCGCATATCCCTAAAATAATGATGGAGGATGTCTCCTTGCAGAATGGCACTGTTTCCCAACGTATCATATAAGGTCATTTTACCCAGGTCAATTTTATCCTTGTCAAAAAGTATCTTTTGGTGAAAAGAATATTTTGTATTCAGATAGTTCACAACAAGACTGGCACGTTTTACATCTACATATCCCAATACCTGTGGGTTAAAGGTGCTTCCTTTTAATGCTATTTCACCATTAGCGGTGCCACGTAAATCTGAAATATATTCATTAAAAAAAGGGTTAATGGCTTTCAGCTTTAAACGATTGAACCGGAGGTCAAGATCAAGGTTAGCCGTATCTCTGTAGGGAAAATAAAATCCTGACAAATCAATGGTTTTAACGCGTTCTGCATTAATTTGTTTTACAACTTGTGTTTTTATAAAAGCGGAATTGTTCACATTGTCCCAGGTACTTAGTATCCTGGCATTACCTAACATAGAATGGTTAAGGGCAAGCTTATCAATACTGAGATCTGCCACACTTACGTTTCTGCCATTAATATGGGTTATTTTAACAGCACCGTTGAGTGTTCCATTAATATCAAAACCCAAAAAGCGCCATAACAAATCCAGGTTAGACAGATTCCAGGAACGAAAAGAGGCAACAAGCGAATCGCCATTGTTTCTGGGGAATTCTCCCAGCAGTGCAAACCGTGATAACCCGCCACGAATGACAAGATGATGAAAACGCCATGCATCGTTGGAATGTATGATTTTATTTTCGGGATTAACCTGCCAAAGTGTGTCGTTAATATAAACATGTGACTGGCTAATATTAAATTGTTGTACGCTTCTGTTGTTAATAAAAAGTCCTTTTACCAATCCCTTGTTTACCCATACACTGTCCGCGTTATGCCAAAAGAGGCCGAAATCAAGGCTGTCGTTGCGTGCTCCCAGTTCTAATTGCAAGCTATCCAGCCCGAAAACTGTCTTATCGTTTGCGGTACTGTCTTTTAAAATAAGATGCCGGATGCCAAAATCCATGAAAAGGCGGTTATCTTTTGTCCTGACTGTAAGTTTACTGTCTAATGCCCTCGTCTTATTGAAAATTAATTTTTTGGCATAAGCATTTGCGGTTAACGTGTTGTTTTTTAAATCGAAAAGCGCTGTAAGCGAAGTATTAGGACTGATGTTTAGACCATAAACGAAATGCTCACCAATGAATTCAGGTTTTTTTAACAACAAATTGATTCGGATACTGTCCTTTTGAATGAGGCCGGTATTATTTGCTTTTGGCAAAACGGGAAGATATTGATTAAAAAAGTGGCCGATTGCTGTATTTAAAGTTGCCAGCTTATATTGGCCTCCCATTTGAAAATTCAACAGGTCAGAGCTAAAACTTATACTTTGTTGCCCCGACTTACTCCACTTTTTAAGAAATGTGATATGTTTTACAGGATAATGGTCTTTTCCAAAGCCGATTACTGCATTTTTCATCCGTATCCTGCCTGTAAGTGTGTTAATATTCAGCCCGGCAAAATCTACTGTTGTCATTCCACTGAGATGAAAATCCTTTTGTTTCCACAAATTAAGGGGCTTAAAATCAGAATGAATTAAATTTATTTTAAAATGGAAACATGGCTTTGCATTGAAAGCAGTATATCCGGATGTGTGCAATTTCAGGTGCGGGTCGTTGATCTTCAGCTTGCTAAACAGTGTGTCAGATATATAATACCCATGAAAGTTGATATTCTTAAAATTATATCCGTTTGCCCAAATTTGCGGGATGCTAACGGCGATTTTCGTATTTTGTTTTCCCAGTGAATCAAAAATTGCTATATACGCTGTAAAATCAGCCTTTTTCAATAAGTGCCCACTGCTTATAAAATGGTTTAACGGGAAATTACCGGCATTAACTTTTGCATTTAAACTTAAAATTTTGGCAGTGTCTGCTTCAAGATGAAGTGTCAGGCTTATTTTCCCGCTATCGGATGTCTTTATGTTTGCACGTGTGGAGAAATTATAGTAAGAGCCATTAAAATTTCCGGTGAGTTGAATGATATTTTTCAACGAAATTGATTCCGGTATCGGAATTTTGGGATTGTTCTGGGGGATAACAAAATTTCTCAGATCAGAAACAGATGTTGAGAAATGCTTTATTCTGGCAACAATATTGGTTGAATAAAAATCGGGAAGACCTTTCATGCTTACATCTCCTTTAAAATGTGTTGCCTTTCCATAGGTCAGATTCAGGTTCTTTCCAACGAGCCGGCGCACAGGTCCATTTACCTGTCCTCCCAAAATTTGAGCCTTATCTTTCATTTTAAACATGACGTTGGCAAAAAAACCGATATCGCTTAAATCCAGTTTTGTAGGTCTGAAATTACCACGTAACCTGACAGAGTCAACAAAATCGGAGTAGGCACTCCATCCATTTGAAAGCATATAATAATCCAGATTAAGCCGGGAGTGATTGGTCTCCAAAATTGTATTCCTGAAATAAAATACTTTACCGCTAATTAATATATCGCTTTTCATCTTCCGTAGAAAAAGGCCTGATTTCTCATGTGCAGTAAGGTTATCCAAATGGAAGCCAAGCGAATCATTGACCAAAAAGAAATTACGTGCATGAATAGAGGCTCTGCTTACAACGATGTCGCTGTAATTCATCGTATTTTTAGGCGCATTGGCATGCACATCATTGCCATTTTTGAGTTGGAAGTGCACATGTGCCATTGTGAGATCTCCAATATTTAGCTTAAAAACACCTGACGAAGAAGAGCTATTAGCTGTTGAGAGCTTTCTGATAAAATTGATGAATGTATAATTACGGTTACCTTTATATTCTATTAGCCGAAAGTCAACTGTATCCATTTGAACATTGTGAATAAGGAATTTACCGGATAAAAGTTTAAAAAAAGCCGGACTGGCCTTCATGTTGCTGATGTGCATTATGGGATTGCCAAGTGAGTCACTCAGGTTAAGATGACTTATTTCAATGCCCTTAAAAAAATCGATATCCAATAATCCGATGGTAAGGCTGTCACCTGTTTTCTCAGATACCCAACCGGCTACTTTTCTTATGGCCATGGATTGCACCAACGGCTGCTTGAGTAAAAAAGATAATACCAGCGGGAGGGATAAAAGAGTAAGCATCCCATAAAGCAATGCCCGGAGAACTCTTTTTTTAATACTTTTGCCCTGTTTTTTTTCTTTCAAATGAGTATTTATATATTAGGTATTGAATCTTCCTGCGACGACACCTCAGCGGCTGTTTTAAAAGACCGTCGGATTTTGTCGAATGTCATTGCTAATCAAGACATTCACAAAAGCTATGGAGGCGTTGTGCCGGAATTAGCTTCGCGGGCACACCAACAAAACATTATTCCTGTCGTGGAGGTGGCTCTGCGAAAAGCAAAAATACAGAAAAATCAGTTGGATGCCATCGCTTTTACACGAGGTCCCGGATTGTTGGGCTCTTTGCTTGTAGGAACCTCTTTTGCCAAGGCTTTTGCCATGGGATTAAATATTCCAATTATTGAGGTCAATCATCTGAAAGCGCACATCCTGGCTCATTTTGTGGAGGTTACACCTGACAACCCGCATCCAGCTTTTCCCTTTCTTTGTTTGACCGTTTCGGGAGGGCACACACAAATTGTGAAGGTGAACAGCCCTTCAGATATGGAAATATTGGGAAAAACCATTGATGATGCTGCTGGTGAAGCTTTTGATAAAGCTGCTAAAATTATGGGGCTGCCTTATCCCGGTGGCCCGGAAATTGATAAACTTGCAAAATCAGGAAATCCCAAAGCATACCCGTTTCCAGAACCCAAAATAAAAGGGCTGAATTATAGTTTCAGCGGACTTAAAACTGCATTCCTGTATTTTTTGCGCGATCAGCTGAAACTGGACGATGCTTTTATTGAGAAGAACAAAGCAGATATTGCAGCTTCTATCCAGGATACCATTATTCGGGTTCTATTGAGCAAGCTCAGGAGGGCAAGTCGCGAAACCGGAATTACAGAAGTTGCAATTGCAGGTGGTGTCTCGGCAAATTCGGAATTGCGAAAACAGCTTTTGACGATGGCTGAAAAAGAGAGATGGGAAGTATTTGTCCCGGATTTTCAGTTTACTACAGATAACGCAGCCATGATTGCCATAACAGGATATTTTAAATACCTGAACAAAGAATTTGCTTCTCAGGATATTGTGCCGTACGCTAAAAGTCGTTTAAGATAAAATTAAAAATAAAAAAAGCCCCGGTTTCCCGGAGCTTTTTTGTCTGTTACAATGTGTTTTTTAAAGTTCGTAACCCATGGTTACGCCAATCATTTTATTTCGTGATTGTGAATCAGATTTATCAAAATGAGACAGTCCTACCGTTAGCCGTACATCCCAAAACAGAAAATGTTTTCCCACAGGCTGCCTGAAACCCACGCCAAACAAAGCGCCTACCTCTGCTTTATGCGATGCATCCATGAGGTTTGTGGTGTGCTCCACACCAGCAATTTTTTCTGTCTTTTTTGCATTTGTCAGAAACGCTACGTAAGGTCCTGCATTGAGGTGAATGCTCAGTTTGGTATGATACGTATGTCCGAAAGAATAATCAAATAATACGGGAACACTCAGATAATCGTAATTCGTGTTAATGTTTTCGGAATGGCTTCCTTTCTGGTCATAATCCACCTCAGCCTGTAGCATCATATTATCATTAAAATGATAATTGCCAATTAACCCGGCAGTAAGGCCATAACGGATGTTGCTGTTATTGTAATACTCGGCAACACCGGATTGAACAGCACCGTTCAGACCTGCTTTAATGCCATAATGGAATTTCTGTGCCGAGGCGGGCACGGCAAAAGCCATGAGTAATGCCAGAGCAACTAAACTTACTTGTAATTTTTTCATTTTTTTACTTTTTTGTTATTTGAAATGTATGAATTTATAGTTTATATTTAATGTAATGACTATATAAGTTTATTAGTCGGTTACTGAATAAAAAAATATATTAGCAATTAGTTTTCAAATATAATGCCGTATTGCCAATTAATTCATTTGCTGTCATGATTTCCGAAAGGGAATGCAACAATGACTTATTTTATTTAATATATCTAATTTATCTGCCATATTGACTATTATCGTTTAGCGGTGCAAATTTAAACAAAAATATAATAGGAAAACAATGAAGGAAAATAACAGCTAATTTTTATCATGGAATAACAAAATGTTAACGAAATTGAATGGTTTTCTTTACTTTTGCTATCTTTAGGCACAAAATGTAAATAATTGCATTATGATAAAAGAAAACTTAGTTGAATATTTTGAAACGGCCATCAAGGAAAACTGGGACAAGCCTGCTGTATCAGATTACAATGGTAAAATAAATACCTTTGGAGAAGTGGGCGAAAGTATCTTAAAATTTCACATAATCTTTGAGAAAACAGGGATAAAAAGAGGAGATAAGATTGCTCTTATCGGGAAAAATTCTGCCAATTGGGCTGTGGCCTATCTTTCGGTAATAACTTATGGGGCTGTGATAGTTCCAATATTACCGGATTTTCTGCCAAAAGACATACATTTTATTGTCAATCACTCAGAATCCAAAGCATTTTTTTCAGCTTCAAACATATGGTCAGCGCTGGATATTAACCAGATGCTGGAGCTTAAATATATTATTGGTGTGGAAGAGCTAATGCCGCTTTTTTCACGTATTGACCACCTTGAAGAGGTAATACACTCGCTGAATGGTTCGTTGGATGAGAAATATCCTGACGGATTAAATGCTGAAAATTTCAGTCTGCCACATACGGGAAATGATGAACTGGGAGAAATTAGTTATACTTCAGGAACTACCGGTTTTTCTAAGGGTGTTATGCTTTTACACAACAGCCTGGCAGCCAATGTTCGGTTTGCCAGAAGCCACATGCCTCTGGAATCAGGCGATAAAATTGTCTCCTTTTTACCACTGGCACATGCTTACGGGCTTGCCTTTGAGTTCCTTTTTCCCTTTTCGCTTGGCTGTCATATTACCTTCCTCACAAAAACGCCGAGTCCTCAGATTATTACTCGTGCTTTCCAGGAGATCAAACCACGTCTTATTCTTTCTGTTCCACTTGTAATTGAAAAGATTTACAAGAAAAAAATACTTCCGGTAATCAATAAATCTCCCATAAATTGGATGCTCAATACCCCTTTGCTGAATAAATTGATTTACAAAAAAGTGCTTGCCGGTGTAAAAGAGGGTTTCGGTGGAAACTTTGTGGAAGTTGTGGTAGGCGGTGCTGCGCTGAGTCATGAGATTGAAAGTTTTTTCAAGAAAATAGGATTCCCAATCACAGTAGGTTACGGAATGACTGAATGCGGACCACTAATTTCTTACGTGGCTGCCGACAAAGCTAAAATAGGTTCCTGTGGTATTGCTGTCGATACTTTAGAGATAAAAATAGATTCTGAAGATCCTGAACATAAAGTGGGGGAGATTCTTATGCGTGGCGAAAATGTTATGACTGGTTACTATAGAAACAAGGAAGCAACTAAAATGGTTTTGGATAAGGACGGCTGGCTCCATTCAGGTGATCTTGGCCTGATGGACAAAGAGGGTTTTATCTTTATAAAAGGACGCAGCAAAAGTATGATTCTCGGTTCTTCAGGACAAAATATTTACCCTGAGGAGATAGAATCCATGTTGAACAACCGTGCTTGCGTGGCCGAATCTATTGTTATACAGCGCGATGGACGATTAGTGGCACTGGTTTACCCAGATGAGGATGTACTGAAAAGTATGGCGCTTTCTACCAAAGAGCTGGAGGAGAAGCTGGAGAATTACAGAAAGGAAATGAACAAACAAATACCGTCTTTTATGGCTGTTTCGCGTATTGTTCTCCATCCCGATCCTTTTGAAAAAACGCCAAAGCAAAGTATTAAGCGCTTTTTGTACCAATAGTTTGGCCGAACAGAATATTAATTTATTAACGTTATGAATTTCGGCTTTTATGTCTGATCCAAATTCTTTTTTGGATAAAATTGCAAGTTTTATTATCCGTTCCGGAAACGCCGATAATATGCACACGTTGGTTGTCATGCCTAACCAACGTTCGCAAATTTTTTTGAAACAGTCCCTTGCCAAAAAATCGGAGAATGATTTGTGGCTTCCTGAAATGCTTACCATTGATGAACTTATGGCACAACTATCGGGGTTAACGGTCATTGATCCGCTGGTTGCTTATTTTGAACTTTTCAGAATTCATCGCGACATGGAAAAAGAGAAAGCCCGTAGCTTAGACGATTTTCTTTCCTGGGCTCCTCTCATGCTAAATGATTTCAGTGATGTAGATTATTATCTGGCTGAAGCACATGGTCTTTTTAATGAACTTTCAGAGGTGAAAGCTTTGGAGCAGTGGAATCTGGGAGAACGTCCTTTGACAGAAATGCAAAAGACGTATCTTGCCTTTTTTCATTCACTTTTTGGTTATTATGAACGGCTTCAAATGCAGTTGCTAACGAAAAAAACGGCTTACAAAGCTATGGCTTACCGGGTAGCGGCAGAGAAAATGATGGCTGGAGATTTTGAATTTGTGGGTTGGAAAAATTTTGTCTTTGCAGGTTTTAATGCGCTTACAGAAGCCGAAAAGCAGGTCGTGTCTGCATTGAAGGAACATTTCCGGTTACATTATTTTATCGATGCTGACCACTATTATTTTGATTCCGGTAATACGGAAAACCATGAAGCTGGGATATTTCTGCGTAATATTTCAAAACTTCTGAAAGCTGATAATCCGCTATGGGTTGGCAATACATTACTTACAGAGAAAAAGGAGATTGAAATTGTTGCCGTACCCCGCCAAACCGGGCAGGTTAAATACGCCGGACAGCTTTTATATGAATGGATTGCTGAGCAGAAAGTTGATGCCAAAAGCATTGCCGTCGTACTCGCTGATGAGCGGTTGTTGATACCACTTCTTGAATCGACACCTTCGGGAGAGGCTGGCAATCAAACATTTCGGTATAATGTCACCATGGGCTATCCGCTATTGCAAAGTCCGTTTTACGATCTGGTATATCGATGGACGCAGTTGTTGATTCTGCGAAAGGAAGATGCCTCTTCACGAATTTCTTTACCGGCGCTGGAGGGATTGTTGCAAAACCCTTTGCTTGAAATGCTGACTGGTCATCGCCTTTCTGAATTTTTCTCTCCCAATACTTTTTATATAAAAGCAGATGAAATCATGCAATCAGTGTCGGATAAGTCGCTTTCATCTATATTCAATTTGCTGCTTGGATGGGAAAATCCGGGGCAATTCATAGATAAGCTGAAAGCGATCCTTATGTTGTTTCAGAAATTACCGGCCCTGTTGGAGAATAAAAACAGATTGCTGCAGTTTCAACTTTCGTTGATGATGCAAGTTTTGAAACTGGCCGAAAGCGTTTTTTATGAACAAAAAGAATATCTCGGCTATCCGAGTATTCAAAAAATTTTACTGCAGCTGATGGGACGTAAAGAGGTGAGCCTAAAGGGTGAACCGCTTACGGGAATTCAGGTTATGGGAATGCTGGAAACAAGAAACCTGGATTTTGAACATGTCATAATCCTTGGGGCAAACGAAGGTGTCTTGCCCAAAACAGGATTTCAGGAATCTTTTATTCCATACGATTTACGTAGTGCCTATAAGCTACCCTTGCAAAATACCAAAACAGCAGTGATGTCCTATCATTTTTTTCGACTGTTGCAACACACCCGGCATGCCGTTATGATTTATAATTCCGAACCGGATGTTATGGGTGGGGGAGAGGCCAGTCGGTTTGTATTACAAATAGAAAACGAACTGACCAGACGAAATCCGGAAATTTATGTATCCCGAAAAATAGTCAACGTACCACTGAAAAAATCCGACAAACTTCAGGAAATTGTCATCTGGAAAGAAGCAAATATTTTACAACGACTGCGTACATTGGCCGAAACTGGCATATCGCCCTCTGCATTAAACACATATGTACGCTGTCCATTACAGTTTTATTACCACTATGTGGCAAAAATTGATGTTCCTGTTCAACCAGAAGTTTCGGTACAGTCTGATACTTTTGGCAGTGTGGTACATGGCGTTCTCGAACAACTTTACAATCCGTTTAAGGGAAGGACTGTCGATGTCGAAGAACTTGACAAAAGTTTGAAGAAAAATCTTGATGCTTTTCTTCTTCAGGAGTTTCAAAAAAACTATGGCAGAAGCGATCTGAATTATGGCCGGGATCTGCTGGTTTATAATGTAGCCCGTAAGTATGTGGAACGGTTTGTAACAAATGAGGCTACTATGCTTAAGAAAGTACCACGCGAACTCATAGACACGGAAAAGGCTATACAAACATTGCTGGAGGTGAATGGTTTCACGGTAAAGCTGAGAGGTTTTATCGACAGGATAGATAAAAATTCCCGTAACGATGAAATAAGAATTATTGATTATAAAACCGGGACTGTTAGCCCGAAAGATCTGAATATAAAATCATGGGATGCCGTAATTGAAGATACGAAATTCTCAAAAGCATTTCAGGTACTGGTATATGCGTGGCTGTACAACAGAGAACAAAAAATGGAAAAGAATCTTATTCCTGGAATTATTAGTCTGAAAACGACTCACAGCAACTTTATCCCCGTAATATTTCCACAAACGGATACTGAGGGTAATACACTGGATGAAGTTACCATTCTGTTGCATACGCTTATTTCTCAGATTTACAATGAGGAAAAAGCATTTTCGCAAACAATGGATGAGAAAATTTGTGAATACTGCGATTACAAGAGCCTTTGCAATCGTTGATAAGGTTGGTTTGGCTCTTTATATTGTAATCGATTAACTTATATTTGAAATTTACTTATTTTTGTTTTGTAGGTCCGGGTGGCCCTATTTTTGAAATACCTAATTATTAATTACAATGGAAAAAAAATACAATATCCTCATTGTTGATGATCGTCCTGAAAATTTGTTAACACTTGAAGGGATACTGGAAAGCCCACAATTAAATATTATTAAAGCACATTCAGGGAATGAAGCTTTGGGACTTTTGCTGGAATACAATATGGCGCTGGTACTAATGGATGTGCAGATGCCGGGTATGGATGGCTTTGAAACTGCCGAAATAATGCGTAGTAGCGAGAGGACCAAACATATCCCTATCATCTTTGTAACTGCTATCAGCAAACAACGAAAGCATATATTTAAAGGTTATGAAACCGGCGCTGTCGATTATCTATACAAACCCCTTGATCTGGAAATACTGAAAAGTAAAATTGCTGCATTTATTGAACTGTTCAAATACGAAGAAAAACTTGAACAGACAGCTGCCAAGCTCCAGGAAACAGTAGAAGAGCTTCATGAGGCAAAGATAATTGCCGAGAACGCTACAGAAGCCAAAAGTACTTTTCTGGCTTCCATGAGCCATGAAATCCGTACACCGCTCAATGGCATTATTGGTATTGCGGAACTTGGCCTTCTTGATAAGGATTTGAGCCCTTTGCAGGCTGAACGTTTCGTGGATATCAGGAATTCTGGTCAAAACCTTCTGGAAATTATTAACGATATACTTGATATCTCGAAAATAGAAGCGGGCAAACTGGAACTGGAAGAAGCTGAGTTTAGCATTCGTGGATTGCTGGATAAGGTTTTTAAGATTATTAATGTTTTTGCACAAGATAAAGATGTTGATATTGTGGTTGATATGGCACCGGATATTCCCGATATCTTAATCGGAGATTCATTGCGTATCAGGCAGATTCTTACCAATCTTTTGAATAATGCCGTGAAATTTACCGATAAAGGAATTGTCAGGCTGAAAATAGAACTTATCGATTTGGTTGAAGAACAAATCCGGTTGCGCTTTTGTGTTGAAGACACTGGTGTTGGAATACCAAAGGAAAAACAGAAAATATTATTTGAGAAATATACACAGGCAGATGCATCCATTACCCGGAAACATGGCGGAACAGGGCTGGGGCTCAACATTGCCAGAATGCTTGTGGAATTGATGGGGGGTAAAATTGAAGTAGAAAGTACAGAAGGGAAAGGGAGCAAGTTTTTCTTTGCTATTAATTTGTTAACTGGCGATCAAACTTATGATCTTGCAATTTTAAAAACGAAACCACCACTTAAATATAATCGGGTATTACTTCTTTCCAGGCATGAAAGGCTAAACCTACCATTGGGTAAGATCTTTGACTTTTGGAAAATTGAAAAGGTATTTGTTTCCACACCGAAGGAAGCAATACACCATTTATCCGAAAGGCATTTTGATGTAATCTTTCTGGATTTTGACAGTTTTGAGAAAAATATTCAAGATATTATTAGTCAGGTTGAAAAAACATTGGGCAATACTGAAACCCAGCTGGTTTTCCTTTATAAGCAAAAAGTAAACGTTGAAATTAACCGGCTGAAAAAATTAGAAAAATACGGGTTTTTACATAAACCGGTTTTGCAATGCGACTTAAGAGATTATTTTCAGGGAATAACACCTCATTCACGTATGGCAGAAGTTGCGAAAAAGCCAAAGGCTAAACGGACAACAGGTGCTTCAGATACTCAGATTAGCCTCCCGTTTAGTGATGAAACAGAGATTTTGGTGGCTGAGGATCAATTGATTAACAGAAAAGTTATTACCCAGTTTCTCGAACGAAAAGGCTGGATTGTTGAGGTTGTGGAAAATGGTAAACAGGCAGTAGACATTCTTAAAAAATATCCCAACAGGTTTTCGCTGGTTCTTATGGATGTGCAAATGCCTGTAATGGATGGTCTTGAGGCAACAAGGCAAATCAGGTTAGCGGAGACAGAAAGAAAAACTTATGTTCCCATTATTGCCATGACGGCTCATGCTATGAAAGGGGACAAAGAACAATGTATTGCTGCAGGAATGGATGATTATCTTTCAAAACCGGTAAATCCGGGAGAATTATACGAATTAGTTGGAAAATACACAATAAATAAGCTTTAAATTTTGCGATAATGACAGACAAAAAAGATTTTATCGACTATAATGAAGCGAGCAAATGGGAGCGCCTGAAATATTCTCTGCGTACCTGGCGCAACATAGGTGTGGGAAAATCATTGTTAATCTGGTTTCTGGCCATTTCTTTTGTTCCATTGGCAGCTGTCAGCTTTATTAATTTCCTTACGGCCTACCAGGGGCTTACCATTGTAGCTGAGAAATCTCTTGATGCATCCTCCCAATTACGTTTAGAATATATCTATACATTTTTTAATGAGGCCAGCGACTTTTTGGAAATCAATGTCAGTTCTAAACAGAAAAAGCAACAATTTGAAAAACTCGAACTTACTTTTCAAAAAAGCGGGCTGCCTGTTAGTGAGTTTGTGAAAAGTAAGCAGTGGAAAGATCTGACCAAGCCGCTTTATCCGGAAATCAAGCCCTCCCTGAAATTGCAAAATTTTTATGATTTTCTCTTTATTGATAAAAATGGGAACGTTCTTTTCAGTACCAAAGAAGAAAGCGATCTGGGATCTAATATTTTTAAAGGCAAAGGACGCACTACACGCCTTTCGAGAACTGTAAAAAAGTGTCTTGTTGAACATAAAATGCTATTTTCTGATTTGGAGCGCTATGAGCCCAGTATGGGTATTATCTCAGGTTTTTTCATTCATGCCGTTACTGACCAACATAAAAAAGTTATTGGCGTGTTTGCTTTGCAAATAACCATGCAAACAATCAATAATATGATTCAACAAGAAGCGGGATATGGTAAAACAGGACAGGCTTTTTTGATAGGGTCTGATCTATATTTGCGTTCAGCCATGCGTTTTGGAAGTGATTCAGAGATATTACGAAAAAGAATTATCAATAAAAAAACCTTAGAATGGAAAGATTTTCTGCAACATCAGGACGACAAAGCTTATCTGAAAAACAATAAACAGGATGATGAACGGGTAACTTCTTATGATGCAACAGGCAAAGGATATTATGTATTAGGCATATATCGAAACCTGAATGAATTGGAAAGATATGGCGTACACTGGGCATTGGTTGAAGAAATTTCTCATCAAGAGGCTTTTGCCTTTGCACGCAGGTTGTCTAATATTGCAAAAATGAGTTTTCTGATAACCATTTTGATTGTGATCCTTATTTCTATTCTGGTTACGCGTTGGTTTGTCAATCCCATAAAACTTCTGTCATCCTGGGGTAAAGAAATTTCTACAGGAAAACTTTCTCAAAAACAAATCAAGGTTCCCCACAACGAAATTGGGGAGATGGAAAATACATTTAACCAGTTGGTGGCTTCCCTCAAAAAATATTCCGACATTGCAAAACTTGTTGCCAAAGGCGATTTTAGTGAACAGGTAGAGGAACGTAGCAAAGATGATGTGCTGGCGCAATCTATTAATAAGATGGTTATCAGTTTTCGCGAAGTGGTAGAACAGGCAGATCGAATTGCGGACGGAGATTACAACACACTTGTTACTCCCCGGAGTGATAAGGATACACTGGGGAAAGCATTGTTCAAAATGACAGAGACGCTACGGAAAAATGCTGAAAAATTCCGTAGCGAAGATTGGCTTAAAACGGGTCTTAACCAACTCGATGACGCGCTGAAAGGGAAAAATAACATTGAGGAGTTGAGTGAAGGTATCATCAACTTCTTTTCCACTTATCTCGAGGCCCAGGTAGGTTTAATATACCTTTTTGATGAAGAAGAAAGCCAATTGAAGTTATCCGGGACGTATGCTGTATCGGCTGATGATAAAAACCTGAAAAAAGCGTACAATCCGGGAGAGGGTATTGTGGGGCAGGCGTTTAATGATAAAAAACGTTTACTTGTCACAAAAAATAATGGCGATATGCCCTTGATTGATATGGGGCTGGAAAGTAAAGCTCCTCAAATGCTTGCAGTGGTTCCCTTCTCTTTTGAGAATCAAGTTGTCGGGGTTCTTGAAATGGGCTCAGTAAATAAATTCAGCCAGCTTCAACTTAATTTTATGGATTTGGCGGTCCAGGACCTTGCCCTTGCCGTTATCACCCTAAACTCTCATTTGAAAGTACGCAGACTACTTGAGCAGACACAGGAACAGGCAAAAATTCTGGAAGTTCAGCAGGAAGAACTGCGCCAGGCAAATGAGGAATTGCTTGAGCAGACCGAAGCGTTGAAACACTCTGAAGAAAATCTCCAGACACAACAAGAGGAGCTAAAAGTTACCAACGAAGAGCTGGAAGAACGCACAAAAGCACTGGAGATACAAAGGGATGCCATAAAACGTAAAAATCTGGAACTGGAGGAAGCCAGAAAAGAAATAGAAAAGAAAGCCAAAGATCTTGAAGCTGCAAGCCGTTATAAATCTGAATTCCTTGCCAACATGTCGCATGAGTTAAGAACTCCGCTAAACAGTATTATTGTTCTGTCGCAGTTGCTTGACGAGAACAAAAACAACCATCTTAGTGATAAGGAAAGGGAATATGCCCGTACCATTAACTCCTCGGGCATTGATTTGCTCAACCTCATTAATGATATCCTTGATCTCTCTAAAGTAGAATCCGGAAAAGTTGAAATAAATCTTGAGAGGTTGTATCTCAACGATCTGGGAGCCTTCGTGGAAACAAGTTTTAAACCTGTAATCGAGGAAAAAGGCCTTAAGCTTAAAATTGAAAAAACAGGTACGCTTCCCCAGTTTATAGAGACCGATGTGCAGCGCGTAGAACAGGTTATTAAGAACCTGGTTTCCAATGCAATAAAATTTACTGACAAAGGAAGTATTACCTTTAAAATGGCACATTGTAAAGATAAAAAGTTACTTCAATCTCTTGGGATGGATTCTACTGATGCCCTTGCACTTACCGTGGCTGATACGGGTATTGGCATTCCAAAGGACAAACAAAAAGTTATTTTTGAAGCATTTAAACAAGCCGATGGGACTACCAGTCGTAAGTATGGCGGAACCGGCCTGGGATTAAGTATCTCGCGAAGTTTTGCCGCGCTACTTGGCGGGGCTGTCGGACTGAAAAGCGAGGAAAATAAAGGCACAGCATTCACTTTATACCTGCCCTGGAAATATGAGAATACTGCACCTTCTGTAACGGAACAGGATAAAGCCACATCCGTGCCGGATATCCAAACCAAAAATGATAAAACGGAAATACCAAATGCACCTGCTGAAAAACCCATAGTTGAAGACGACCGGAGAAATCTAAAGGATGGTGACAAAAAAATTCTGATTATTGAAGATGATATCAACTTTGCCCGCATACTCAAAGATTTGGCGCACGAACATGATTATAAAGCCATTATTGCCCTGGATGGTGAAACGGGACTTTATCATGCCGACTATTATTCACCCGATGCTATTATTCTGGATTTGGGCCTGCCTGGTATTGATGGCCAGGAGGTTATTGACCATCTGAAAGCTAATCTTAAGACCAGGGCAATTCCTGTTCATGTAATTTCAGCCAGCAACTTTGATATCGAATTATTAAAAAAAGGAGCCATTGGATTTCTTTCTAAACCGGTTACCAAAGAGCAGGTGGATGCTGTTTTTGACAAAATTAAAGAACTTACGGCTAAGCCATTGAAAAAACTTTTGGTTGTTGAAGATGAAGCAATTACACGAAAAAGTATTGAGAAACTACTCAAAGATGACAACGTGGATATTATCTCTACTGAATCAGGTGAAAAAGCCGTTGAATTGCTGAAAAGTGAGAAATTCGATTGTATGGTGCTTGATTTGGGACTGAATGATTTAAGCGGTTTTGAAGTACTTAAAAAAATTCAAAAAGACGAAAAAGCCAGTAAAGTACCCGTGGTAATTTATACCGCTCGTGAGCTTACCCGGCAGGAAGACGAAACGTTGAAAAAATATGGCAGTAGTATTATCCTGAAAGGAGCTCACTCTTTTGAACGACTGTTAGATGAAACAGCCCTGTTTTTACATCAGGTGGAAGCAGACTTTAGCGGCGTTAAGAAGAAAATGTCCGAGAAACTACACAATGATAATATACTGAAAGATAAAACCGTTCTGCTTGTTGATGATGATATGCGTAATGTTTTCGCTCTTTCCAGTGTACTCGAAAATTATGACATGAACGTTGTTGTTGGTAAAAATGGTAAAGAAGCCATTGAAAAATTAAAAGAAAATGCTGCTGACATTGATCTTGTGCTTATGGACATAATGATGCCGGAAATGAACGGTTATGATGCCATCAAAATCATCCGGAAAGAAAAACAGTTTGAAAAGCTTCCCATTATTGCCCTTACCGCAAAGGCAATGAAAGGAGACAGAGAGAAATGTATCGCTGCTGGCGCCAACGAATATCTTTCAAAACCAGTAGAAAAAGAAAAACTTGTTTCCATGCTTCGTGTATGGCTATATAAATAGTAAAACAGCTACACCGTTTATGGAAAATAAGGATTTTTTGACCACTGAGAATATTGAACTCGAATTGTTGTTACAGGCCGCCTTTTTACAATATGGTTATGACTTCCGGGAATACAGTCGTGCACATGTTAAGCGACGTGTTAAACACCAACTGATACAGGAAGGACTAAACAGTATATCCGAGCTTCAAAACATTGTTCTTCATGACAGTGGGGCTTTTGAAAGATTGATCCGAGGCCTTTCTATCAATGTAACAGAAATGTTCCGTAACCCGGATTTCTACAAAAGCATACGCCAAAAAGTTATTCCAATTCTAAAGACTTACCCCTATTTAAAAATCTGGCATGCTGGTTGTTCCACAGGTGAGGAGGTATATTCATTTGCCATTATGTTAAAAGAAGAAAACCTTTTAGAGCGTACGCAAATCTATGCTACCGACTTTAACGGAGAAGTTGTTCAGCAGGCACAGAAGGGAATTTTTCCGATTCGTAACATAAAAGAATATACAGCCAACTATCAAAAAGCGGGTGGAAAGGAATCTTTTTCTGACTATTATCATGCCAACAATGAATTGGTTATTTTTGATGCTCATCTAAAAAAGAATATTGTTTTTGCGGAACATAACCTTGTAACCGACGATGTTTTCGCCGAAGTAAATATGATTGTTTGTAGAAATGTGCTTATCTATTTTAACCGTAATTTACAAAATAAAGTATTGAAATTGTTCCATAAAGGTTTGGTTACCGGTGGATTTCTTGCGCTGGGGTTGAAAGAATCACTGATGTTTTCAGATGAAGAAAACAAGTATAAAACGGTGGACGCCAAACAAAAAATTTTTAAGAAAAAACATGCCTGATATTCGGGAAATACATGCAATTGTTGTGGGCGCCTCGGCAGGTGGTTTATATGCTCTGAAAAAGTTGTTACCTGCATTACCTGCTACGTTTCCCTGTCCCATTTTGGTGGTGCAGCATATAAGCCCCAAGTCGGATAACTATTTAACGAAAATGCTTAACGAGCTTTCCGAACTATCTGTAAAAGAAGCAGATGAAAAGGAACCTATTTTGCCCGGAACAGTTTACATCGCCCCTCCCGATTATCACATGCTGGTAGAATCAGATTTTACACTCTCTTTTTCTATGGAAGAAAAAGTAAATTATTCCCGTCCATCTATTGATGTGTTGTTTGAAACTGCCGCTGATGTTTATGGCCCGCATTTGCTGGGAATTATCCTTACGGGTGCCAATGCCGATGGGGCTATTGGATTGCTTGCTGTTAAAAAGAAAGGGGGATATACCATTGTTCAGCATCCCGATGATGCGGAAAGTCCGTCAATGCCTAGGGCAGCCATCAATACCGCCAAACCGCATAAAATCCTTGCGCTTAACGAAATTATTGACTTCCTTTTGCATATGAAATATTGTCGGTAATCGTTACTTTTTTTCTGATTTTGTTTTATCTCTATTGTCGCTTTTTGTTTGTTTTTTTACTTCTCTTTTTCCTTCACGCTGTTGTTTATTGTTAAAACCCAGCGTGGAAAGAATTCCGCTTAAATTACTCTTCCAGAGATAGTTGATAAACGATTTTTCAGGATTGCGCGTGTAATACACTATTCCATGTTTCGTGTGTCCTAAAAAGGGAGGATTGTTGCTGTTGATTACGATGTTGTTCATCATAAAATTGGCAAACGGACTATAGAATTTTTTACTTTTCTGTGATTTTTTTCTATTATAAAGTCTAAGCTTAAGTTTCTTATACAAAAAGTTAACCGTTCCCTTAGCTGTTGAATCATTTCCCGTAATTAGAGGTACTTGCAGACTGCCTATACCGGAGCGAATTGTAAGTCCCAGGACATTTTCGGTCATTAAATTAAATTGGGTAAGATCAATCGGACCTGTTTCTGCAGAAAACCACCACTGCCTGTGAGGAGCGAAGTAAGGCATGACCAGTGTAAAGTCTAAATTTGCCTGCTTCATCAATTTCCCGGAACCATGAAATTTTAAAACCATATTAGAATCTATATGTGGAAAATCATTGGTGACATTTTCGGCAAGAACGTTAAAATTATCAATAAAAAAGATTCCGGGATTTTTTGATTTGCGTTCATATTCAAAATAGGAAATCATGTTGTTGTGAAGCTGCACACTATCTATTCTGAAACGATATGGAATATGAGCCAGCATCTCAATAGGCATAGGTTTAATAATATTTTTTCTACGGGGATACTTCTTGTTACGCTCAAGACGCAGGCTAATGTTATTTAACCGGAGTTTACCAAAATGAATAAAATGGTTATTTAATAAGTCATCCGGATTAAAGCCATCCAAAACTATATTTTTTCCGTAAAGCGTAACGCGGTCCGTTTGATAGCCAACTTTTGCAAAATAATCGTTGCGGTTGTAACGGGGAGTGAGCGTTATTGAATCGAGAGTAATCTTTCTGTCTGCCAAATTTATACGGAGGTCTTTGGTGTGAAAAGTGTATAAACTGTCGCCACTGACAACCGCATGATCATTCAGATTAATGAGCATGTTGCCAAATAAAGCATTGGATTTACGTAACGGATTGTTCCCCAACTGAATGTTGCTGGTGACAATAGCTGTATTCTTTATATTGATTAATTTACGCATATGGTCATACCGGTAACTAAAATTAACGTTTTTGAAAAAGCTACTATCGACATGTATGCTGTGTAATATGTGCGTATATTGACTAAAAAAGTTGCTGCTCAGGAAGGATAGAGATCTTTTCTTTTTGGTTGTGTCGTTGTTTATCATATCCACCCACATCCCTGGTATAAACCAGCTTTTAATGAAAAGATCCTTGTTCACCCCGGCACTTAAATAAATATCGTTCAACGACATGTTATTAATCAGAAAATAATTATAAATATTTTTAATTTTAGGATGAAGCATCAGTGAAGAAAAATTAGTACCTACAATTTTCCCAACGCGGAGCCGGTTTCCAGCAGATTGAAGTGCAATTCTATCTGCCACCATATGGAACCTTCTAAGTGTGTCTGTGTAAGAAATTTCTTTCACGCTAAAGTCCCAATATTTCAACAGGTTAATATTTACTTTTGATATTAAATTTCTATGTAGCAGGTTAGGATGATAAAGCAAATTAAGACTGTCAATACGGATAATTCCTAAATTATTACTTTTTTGAATATTAATGTTCAGCCGAAAATTGTTTAGTATTATACTATCATATATCAACTTCCATTGGGTAGTTACCTGGTTAAAGTTGCTTCTTTTAAAACTTGAGATTTGTATGTGCGCATTTCCCTGTTGCAGAATGGCCTTGCCAAAAATAAGGCTGTCGCTTAGCACCAAAGCAGCACTATTTAGCGAAAGCAAGCTAACTTTTGGAATGGCTATCCTGAATTGCAATGCGCTGTCTTTGAATTGTTTAAACGATATATTTTGAATTTGCAGTGAAGTTGAATCGTCGTTAAGATTTGTCCTTTCTATACTAACTGTCAGGTTATTACTCCTTATTTCGGTATTGTGCAATGAAACTTTCCAGTGTCTCGGTTGCGAAATAAGATGCGAGGTATCATACCCCATTCTAAAGTTATTAAGCTTTAAATCAAGCCGACTGCTAATATTGAAAACCTCTCCCGGCCTTCGGGAAGCCATGTTAAAATAGCTCTTGCTGATATGAACATACCCAATTTTCGTTTTAAAATGGAGGTTTACATAGCTGTTCCAGTGACGTACAAGGGAAGTAGTATCAGCTTGACGCTTACCCTGCCGAGATCTTTGGTAAAATCTGACTTTGTGCAAATAAGCCCCGGAAGCAATTAACGACCGATGAAATATTAATGGATTAAGTTTTGGGTTCATAAGCAGGACAGTACTTATACTGATTGTGTCGTGTTTGGCAGTGTCTGATTGAAGAAACTGAAACCCGTAGGCCTTGAAAAAACGGTTATTCCAAAGTAACTTATTTGTTTTTAGAAATTGCCCATCATGTGCCATGATCATCCTGCTGCCTGCCGCATTAAAATTTAGAGAATCGAAGTGAAGCTCAGCATTTGGCCCGGTATATATCGAATTTTGTAACCCATTGGCAAACAGATAAATTCCCCGTACATTCAGTGTAATATTTTTGTTGGATGAATAACTAAAAATACCATTTCTGAGATGAACACTTTTCACTTTAAAAAGTTTGAGAAAAGCCGGTCGGGTTGTAGATTTCTGCTGACATACACTGTCCTCTTTTATACGAAAATCAGGAAAATCAAGCTTAATCGCCAATAGTTGATGTTCGCCTTTTTGAAATCTTTTATCTGATAAGCTGTCGATAACAAGCTTTTTTGTACTAAACGAAAACAGGTTGGCTGTATCTGTGCTACATCGTTTTTCAATTTGAAAATTATTGATTATAAATTGATTGTCTTTTGAGATATACTGGGCCTTTCCGCTGTGCGCAAACAGAGGACTTTTTTCCCCGCCTAATTTCATTTTTTCAAAAGAGGCAGACAGATGTTGATAGTGCAGGCTTTGTAACGGATCTGTCAGGATATCTTTTGTTGTCCATATTTGGCGCATATCAAGATTTATTCGTTTTATAGCCAGAATGGTGTCCTGTCTTTTATTAACTTCGAAAAGATGGATGTGTTTTAAGCTCAGGCTATTCAGCAAAAAGATATTATATGTGGAAAACATATTTCTTACCAGTTCGGAAACTGATCTTTTTTCTTGTTTACGATGTTTCACTTTAAATGTGTAACTACCGCCAACAATTTTGACACTATTGAATTGTAAAATATTTTTTCCGGTTTGTTTTTGTTTTGTTGTTTTCAGGCCGGATATTTTTGCCCATCGCAGGTAAAGTCTTGTTAACGGTACTGTTCCTTTGTTTTTATCTAATGAAACTACCTGAAGGCCATTTAAAAAGATTGTATTGTTCTGGGACGAGTAAAATGCAGAATCGAGTTTAATACCCCGATGTTCCGAGACTGAATACCGCTGAAGAGCCCTTACCGACAGTTTAAGTTTTACAAACCGAAGTGGCTGAAGAGAACCTCCGGCAGCTTTTATGGTCCCCATATTATCAATAGACATGTTGTAACGTGCACTTCCATAAATATTATCACCTTTTGTCTCGTTTAAACCAATTTTTCCAAAATTTATCTGTGAATGATGGATAAGAAATTGAAATTTAAGATGGGCTATTTCATGTTTTTGTAAGACAGTAATTAGCGCACCGGGGTTGAAAGAGGATGCCTTTATTTTGACATCCGAATGCCTATGCCCAAGCGTAAATGCGGGCTTTTCAATAGACAGGTTATCGCAGATAAATTGCTTGTGCTCAAGAAGATCCCAAGGGGAGATATTCACAAAAGTAAGTTTTTTGAATTTAGCTTTTTTGAGTGTTGTTCCTCGCGCTTTGTTAAAATAAACGTTTTTAAAAGTTAATTCAGGATCATAAATGGATAGCGTCCGGGAAAAAATATCAACCTCTGTTTTTTCAAACGCTAAAGTAATTTGTCCGTCCGACCGGGAACTAACCATCCAGCGCAGGGCATAAGCTGTCCATTGGTTACGCGTAGCATATAAGCTTGTCAGAAACAACACAAGCAAAAGAACAATAGCCGGCAATATCCATTTTCTTTTCATGGCCTGTTCGCTATTTGGAACCTAATATCAACATATACAGGAAGATGATCGCTAAATCCACCATGATAAGTAAAACCAATATACGTTCGGTTTGTTTTTAACCCCATATTTTTTTTGTCTTTTTCCAGTAGGAATGGCGCATCAAAGATATGAAAGCTTTTCCCAACTACCAAAACGGGAGAACCTGTGTCTGTCAGATTTTTTGAACAAAGTACTCTGTCAAAAATTGCCCATCCCGATTTACTCTTTATACTACCTGTTGTCATTCCGAAACTAAACAGGGGCGGAAGGGCTATTATACCGCATCCCTTTTGAGGCCGTACAACCCACTGCAAGCCTTTGTCTGTAAGGGTTTCATTAAAATCTCCAAATATGATGATATGCGTATCGGGGTTATCCTGACAAAGAGAATCTATCGTATGGCGAAGGGTTTTCGCAGCCAGAAGTCTTTTCGATATTGTTGCCATAAGCCCGCCATAACGTGATGGCCAGTGGTTGAAAAAAAGCTGTAAAGTATCTTTTCCGGCTGTTCCCTTTACATACAAAATGTCACGAGTTCTGAAAATATTGCCAGCAGTATCATACAGATGGATGGCTTTTGCAAAAACAGGATGAAAAGTTGCCTTACGATAAATAAGTCCTACATCGATTCCGCGATGGTCGGGCGATTCAAAATGTATAATACCATAATTTTTATTTCCTAACGGAGTGCTTTTTACCAGATCTTCCAACACAAACTGGTTTTCAATTTCGGCAAAAGCCATAATGTCCATTCCGTGCCAGCCTCCCATGGCAACAATTACCTTGAAAATATGCCCGCGTTTTGTTTTATAACGTTCAGCCGACCAGTGGTGGTCTTCACCCGGATTAAACTGTGTGTAATTGATAGTAGAATCTGCAAACGGATCGAAATAGTTTTCGGCATTGTAAAAACCTATGCGTAAAAAGGGTTTTGTATTTGCTGATGACTGAGCCGATAGCCTGTTTGTATGATAAACAAGCAATAAGAACAGACATATGAGAATGGGCTTTTTCATCTTGAATTGGTGCATACAATTTTACAAAAAAATCTAATTGAATGAAACAGGATTATTTTTAATGTGAATATTCTTAATAATTGATAAATTTCCAATATTTATGGGATAAAAAGATGAGGTTGAACAAATGTTCAATATATTTGCATCCAAAGTAAAATTAAATGTCACCGCGGCCCAAAAGAAGAAGAATACTCAGCGAACCCCCGTCGGTTTCCGGTTTTGTTCCGGAAAGTGGTGATTTCTCATCAGCTTCAGAAGATTCTGTAATTTTATATTTTGAGGAGTATGAGGCTATTAGGCTTTCCGATTATGAGCGCCTTACGCAACTGGAAGCCTCTAAACGAATGCACATATCCCGGCCTACCTTTACCCGTATTTACGAATCGGCACGAAAAAAAGTGGCTACGGCTTTTATTGAAAACAAACGGATTTCCATCGAAGGTGGGCATGTTGAATTTGAAGCCGACTGGTATCGCTGCGAAAGTTGTGGCTCGGTTTTCAAACGTACATCGGGGAACAAAGCAAAACATTGTCCGGTTTGTGGTGACAAACAAATCGTTCCTTTGCAACAGGCTGTTAATGATTTTCCGGAAAGGGGCAGGGGTGGTCGTAGAGGCGGACGTTTTCATGGAGGCAGAGGTGTGTCAGGCTTTTGTATTTGTCCCAAATGCGATTATAAAATAGAACATGCTGCCGGTGTTCCCTGTGGAAGTTTACTTTGTCCACATTGTAATATCCGTATGATTAGAGAAGATTCAGAACACTATCAATTTATTTTAAATAAACGTAAAAAATAGAAATATGTCGAAAAAAAAATTAGCTATTCCATTGGAGAATGGCAACCTGGCTCAACATTTTGGTCACAGTCGTGAATTTTCATTTTATGAAATTGAAGATAACAAAATTGTGAAAGAATATCGTATGGAGCCTCCACCACATGCCGAAGGGACTATCCCTAATTGGCTTGTTGACAAACAGGCAACAGATATTCTGGTGGGAGGGGTTGGCCCCAAAGCTATTGAAATTCTTTATAACAAGGGTATAAACGTCTATGTTGGTGTTGCCGTAGATGAAGCCGCCAACCTGGCCCTTGATTTTATCAATGGAGACTTAAAATACGGACAAAATTATTGCCATCATTAATTATACATCATTTATAAAACAACAAAAATGGATACAAAAAAAGCTGGATTTAATTCAAAACTGATTCATTCCGGAGGCATTGAAGATGCATTGGGAAGTGCTGTGACCCCTATTTATCAAACTTCAACATTCCGGTTTAAAAATGCTGACCACGGAGCCCGCTGTTTTTCGGGTGAGGAAAAAGGGTACATCTATACCCGTCTGGGAAACCCCACGCTTGATGATCTGGAAAACACACTGGCAGAACTGGAAAACGGTTATGCTGCTGTTGTTACCTCTTCAGGTATGGCTGCCGTAAATAATGTTTACCTTGCATTACTCGGTGCGGGAGATCACATGGTCAGCCACAACTCTGTTTATGGTCCTTCGCGCGGTGTAATGGAAAAACTTTACCCCAAATTGGGCGTGGAGAGTACTTATGTAGATTGTACCCATCTCGAAAATATCGAAAAAGCTATTCAGCCAAATACCAAACTTTTGTATCTCGAAACACCTGCTAATCCCACAATGGGAATTACTGATATTGCAGCAGCAGCAGCTATCGCACACAAACACAATGTGCTGGTTTGTGTAGACAATACATTCTGTAGTCCATACATTCAAAAACCTCTTGATTTAGGAGCTGACATCGTATTGCATTCTATGACCAAGTTCATTAACGGACATGCTGATATTGTTGGTGGATGTGTTATTACTAAAACCAAAGAGTTGTTTGGAGAGATTGCTTACGTAATGAAGAATGTTGGTTTCAACATGGACCCTCATCAGGCATGGCTTACACGGCGCGGACTAAAAACACTATCGGTACGCATAGAAAGAGCACAGGCCAACGCCAAAGAGATAGCTAAATTTCTGGAAAACCATCCCAAAATTGATTGGGTTTTGTATCCAGGATTAAAATCACATCCGCAGTATGAACTGGCAAAAAAACAGATGGCCGGTTCCGGTTCTATGATGTCTTTTGGCGTGAAAGGCGGACTTGCTGCAGGAAAAACAGTTATGGATAACGTACATCTGGCTTTGCTCGCTGTTTCGCTGGGCGGTATTGAAACATTGATTCAGCATCCTGCTTCTATGACGCACTCCAAACTGACCAAAGAAGAACGCGAGGAAGCCGGTATTACCGATGGGCTGGTACGCCTTTCGGTGGGTATAGAAGATGTAGATGATATCATTGCCGATCTTGACCATGCTCTGTCGCTGGTATAGACGCTAAAAAATAATATGTTAACTTTAAACAACCTCTACGGCTTTCTCACACTAAACTACATAGTAGAAAAATGGACAATGTAAAACAATATATCGAATCCAATAAAGAGCGCTTTCTGAAAGAACTTTTCGGACTTATTCGCATTCCTTCCATTAGCTCACAAACGGAACACAAAGCCGATATGAATCGTGCTGCGGAATATTATCGTGATATCTTGCTTAACGCCGGGGCTGATAAAGCCGAAGTTATGGCTACGGAGGGTAATCCTGTTGTTTATGGAGAAAAATTAGTTGATCCGGACAAGCCTACAGTACTGGTGTATGCCCATTACGATGTGATGCCGGTGGATCCTGTAGAATTATGGGACTCACCCCCTTTTGAACCGGAAATTAGAGATGGAAAGATATGGGCACGCGGTGCAGATGATGACAAAGGTCAGGGATTTATGCATGCCAAAGCTTTTGAAACGCTGGTAAAAACAGATACGCTACCTGTAAATGTAAAATTTATGCTGGAAGGCGAAGAAGAAATCGGCTCGGTGAATCTTGGTGCTTTTTGCAATGCATATAAGGAGATGCTGCAAGCTGATATTATTTTGGTTTCCGATACAGGCATGATTGCTTCCGATATTCCCTCTATTACTGTGGGACTGCGTGGTCTGGCATACTGGCAGGTAGAAGTAACCGGACCTAACCGTGATTTGCACTCCGGAATTTTTGGAGGTGCTGTAGCCAACCCCATCAATGTACTGTCAAAAATGATTGCCTCTGTGACTGATGAAAAAAACCGGATAACCATTCCCGGTTTTTATGATGATGTGTTGGAAGTTTCTGCCAGGGAACGGGAACTACTCAACAAAGTGCCATTTGATGAAAAAGGATACAAAGATGCCATAGGAGTGGAGACGTTGGATGGGGAATCCGGTTATACCCCTACTGAGCGTACCGGTATCCGCCCCTCGTTTGATGTTTGTGGTATCTGGGGAGGGTACACCGGAGAAGGAGCGAAGACAGTTTTACCTTCAAAGGCTTATGCTAAAA
>WFNG01000186.1 GCA_015488735.1 Bacteroidales bacterium
CCAATGACCGCAAGCAACCTTACTCCTTCCCCTCCTATCAAATCCTAAATGCTTCCATCGCCATACCGTTTCAAATTGCTTCGTTACCTTCAATGGTACAACTTAACGGATACAATCTTTTGAACACCATACACATTGTAAACGGACAAGATGGCCTAAACCACAATGCAACAGATTTCAGAGGCTTCTGGTCATTCGGAATTAACTTTAACTTAACATTCAAGGTCTATTTCTAAAGCACTTAATTTCAGCCACTAACAATTACTTATTAACTTTTTTTATGAGCTTTTCAACAACACAAAAAAGTATAAATATTTGTCTTTCTTTTGATTAGAACCAAAAGGAAGACCAAACAGGTATTTCAGAATGTTTCTTAATAAAAACTTTATAATTATGAGTAAAAATATTGCATATTTTCGCCGCATAGTTTATAGGAGTTTAATTAAAAATTTTGTGTTATGAAACGTACAAATTTACTATTAACCCTGCTGGTAAGTCTGCTCTTTGCCGGAGCGACCTTTGCCCAGGGTATTGTAAAGGGTGTCGTTATAGACGCCAGCAGCCATGAGACCCTCGTCGGGGCTACCGTGGTTGTAGAAGGTACCACAGCTGGTATTACTACCAATCTGAATGGAAGCTTCTCTTTGACTGCCCCCGCCGGCAATCAAAAATTGAAAGTTAGCTATGTTGGGTATGAGCCCAAAGTAATTAGTGTTACCATTAAAAATGGGACTACATACAACGCTGGGAACATCAGCCTGAAAAGCAGTTCGATTGGCCTGCAGGAAGTTAATGTATTGGCTTCTGTAGCTGTAGACAGGAAAACACCTGTTGCTGTTTCCACCATTAGTGCAAAGAGTATTACCAATAACCTGGGGACAAAAGATTTACCTTCGGTTATGGCTTATACTCCTAACGTTTACGTTACGCCAACAGGAGGCGGTTATGGTGACTCCAGAATTAATGTTCGTGGATTTGATCAAAGAAACGTAGCTGTGTTAATTAACGGTATTCCTGTCAACGACATGGAAAACGGCTGGGTTTACTGGTCAAACTGGGCAGGACTGGGTGATGCGGTTCGTACTATTCAGATACAGCGCGGTTTGGGAGCCTCCAAGTTGGCAATCAACTCTGTAGGCGGTACCATCAACATCATCACCAAAACATCTGACATGAACAAAGGCGGATCAATTTATCTGTCAACAACCGATTATGGTTTGATGAAACAAATGCTGACACTCTCTACCGGAAAAATGAAAAGCGGAACTTCAATTACTTTCGTTGGTTCGCACACTGCAGGAAACGGATATATCGATGCAACCTGGACAAAAGCATGGTCGTATTTTCTGTCAGTTTCTCAGGAAATCAACAAAAACAACCAGTTGGTTTTCACCCTGATTGGTGCCCCTCAGCAACACGGCCAGAGAAATGGCTACTATATGCTAACACAAAAAAAGTTTGACAAATACGGCCCCAAATACAATCAAAACTGGGGATGGCGCGGTGGCGAACAACTTAACGAACGGGTTAACTTTTACCACAAACCTCAGATGGCTTTAAACTGGTATGCAAAATTTAGCAGCAAAGCACATCTTGCTACTTCGCTGTACTATTCCTTTGGAAAAGGTGGCGGATCCGGTCCTTTGGGTTACGGTCAATACAAATACGAACCGCCAATGACCGCTTTTGGGCAGTACGACTGGGATGCTATGGGTAATATCAATGCCAACAATGTTGATACGGCATTTGTCCGCCAGAACGATCTCTATTCCGTCAGCCACGGTGATACTACTTTTCAGTCCCGTTCAGAGCATATTATTCGCAATTCAAACAACAACCATCAATGGTATGGGTTACTTTCAACATTAACCTATAACTTCAATGATATGTTCAAACTGACTACAGGTATCGACATGCGCCATTACAAAGGGGAACACTACCGTGAGGTTAGAGACCTTCTGGGCGGTAGCTATTGGTTGGATCCCAAATTCGGAGTAAGCAGAGTAGGTGACAAAATTGCCTACTGGGATGATGGTATCGTTTCTTACGCTGGTTTATTTGCGCAGTTAGAATATACCAAAGGAATTTTCAATGCTTTTGTCACAAGTACTGTATCCAACACATGGGACACACGTGTTGACTATTACAACTATACACCAGGAGTTGGCCAACGCAGCAAGACACTTTCCAATGCCGGATATGATTTTAAAGCTGGTGTCAACTTTAACGTTACCGAAAGAAGTAACTTCTTTGTAAATGGTGGTCTGTATTCCCGTGTTCCTTTCTTTCAGTTTATGTTCCTCAATTACAAAAATGATGTAAACACAAACTTAAAGAACGAAAAGATTTCGGCTGCTGAGATTGGTTATGTTTATAAATCAGCTAAATTCACTGCACGTGTGAATGGATATTACACCGTATGGTCAAATATTTCACTGTTAGCAAAATTTAGAGATCCCAATACAAGCAAAACTTATAATACTTTTCTTTCAAATTTGAAAGAGGTTCATGCAGGAATTGAAATTCAAGGTACCTGGGAAGCCACACGCTGGATGCGTCTCAGTGGAATGATGAACTTTGGAAATTGGAAATATGCCAACGATGCCTCCGGTATCTATTACGATAGTCAAACCCTTCAGAAAATAGGTGAAGGAACGATTTATACCAAAAATTTGAAAATAGGTGACCAACCGCAAACATCTTATGGCGCCAATGGTTCGTTTAAGATCACGCGTCACATCACTTTGGGTGCCCATTATTTGTACTACGCCAATCTGTACGCACACTTTACACCCGAAACCCGTCAGAATCCTGACGTGAGAGCACAGGCCTATAAATTGCCTAATTATGGCATTTTGAATATGCGTCTTGGATGGAGTTTCAAAATCGCCGGAATGGATTCTTATTTCAACTGGAATGTATATAATGTGACCAACAATGTAAAATTAGTTGGTGCAGAAGATCAGTACAACAAAAGCACAGGTACCTATATATTTAAAAAAGGTTTCTGGCACTGGGGTCGTAACATGAATTTCTCCCTGAAAGTTAAATTTTAAACACAGATTTAATATTCTTAAAAAAGCCTCTTCAAATGAAGAGGCTTTTTTTATACTTACCAAAAAATAAATTGAAGAAATTTTAAATGAGATTTTTCATTGTTTAATCTCGAATAAATTTAAACTAAAACTGTTCTTTTGCCAATAAATAAAGGAGCAACAACTACACTATAAACTATATTTTAACGAAAATACCATCTAAATTATCATCAATAACTTATAAAATAAAGCCAAATATAATAGGTTATAGTTGCTTTTTATTAACATTTTTTAACGATTTAAAACGTCACAACCACTTGTCTAACTTTAAATTACGTATTGCGATAACACCAAGCACTATTAAAAAACAGCAATTTAATATTTAGATTGATAAAATTTCCATAATTTAGCTCCTTAATTTTATAACCTAATTTAAATTAAAATTTTTGTTTTATGAAACGTACAAATTTACTATTAACCCTGTTGATAAGTTTGCTCTTTGCAGGGGCATCCTTTGCACAGGGTGTTGTAAAGGGTGTCGTTGTGGACGCCAGCAACAACGAAACTCTCGTTGGGGCTACTATAGTTGTGGCAGGAACCAATACGGGAGTAACCACCAGCCTGAACGGTAGCTTTAGTTTAAAAGTACCGGATGGCAACCAGACTTTAAAAATCAGCTATATGGGTTACGAGTCCAAAGAAATTAAAGTTTCGATTCGTCAGGGCCAAACCAAAAACCTGGGACATATTACGCTCCAATCTAGCTCAGTTGGTTTATCAGAAGTCAATGTCTTTGCCTCTATTGCTGTTGACCGTAAAACTCCGGTTGCTATTTCAACCATTCGGCCACAAATTATTCGCGAAAAACTGGGTAACCAGGAGTTTCCGCAAATTCTTAAGTTTACGCCTTCTGTATATGTGTCAAGACAAGGTGGTGGATACGGAGACTCTCGTATCAACCTTCGTGGTTTTAGTTCCAACAATGTCGGGGTACTCATTAACGGAGTTCCTGTTAATGATATGGAAAATGGGAAAGTTTACTGGTCTAATTGGGCCGGGCTGTCCGATGTAACACAGACTATTCAGGTTCAACGCGGTCTTGGTGCTTCTAAGCTGGCTCTTTCATCAGTTGGTGGTACCATTAACATTATTACCAAAAGTACCGATGCCAACAAAGGTGGTTCTATCTATACAGGGATGGGAAATGATGGTATGTATAAATTTATGTTTACCCTTTCAACCGGATTAATGAAAAACGGCTGGGCAGTTACTGTCTCCGGTGCTCATACATTTGGAGATGGATATATAAATGGTACCAACTTCAGTGGCTTTTCGTATTTCTTAAACGTAGCAAAACAGTTCAGCGCCAGACATCGCCTTTCGTTTACCATTTTTGGAGCACCACAGTGGCATAACCAAAGGGGTAACAGGCACAAAATCATGACTTACCTCGGCGAAAATCCCGACATTCCTTATCCAATCCAGGGAAAATACAGATACAACAGTGATTACGGCTATCGTTTCGGAAAAATTTACGGTGGTGCCTATGGCTATAATGTCTATAACAAACCACAAGCTTCTTTAAATGACTATTGGCAAATTACCAAAAACACTCTTCTCACAACAGCTGTTTATGCCTCTGTTGCCTCTGGTGGTGGCCGTCGGGTAGATGGTACCGGCTCCAAAATGCTAAACTGGGATTATAAATTTGACAGACCTTACAGCACAACGAAACTGACACCCGACGGGTTATATGATTTTAATGCAGTAATGGCCATCAACAAGGCTTCACTTAACGGTTCGGAAGCTATTATTGGGATGAGCATTAACTCACACCAGTGGTACGGAATCCTTTCCACCTTAAATACCAAGATTAAAGATTTTAGCATTACTGCCGGACTGGACGGACGTTATTATATTGGAAAACATGCCAAACAAATAAAAGACCTTCTTGGCGGAAGCTTCTTCCTTGATAATAAAGACATTAACCGTCCGGCTAACACACCTTTAATGCAGGGAGATTACTATTCATATTATAATGATGGAATCGTTCGCCGGATTGGTGTTTATGCACAGGCTGAATATGAAAAGAAAGACTTCACGGCTTTCATTTCATCTTCCATTTCATCCAAATCATACAATCGCCGCGATTATTTTCAGTATAAACCGGGGAACCAAATGTCAGGATGGGTTAACTACATGCCCTGGAGCGTAAAAGGAGGTGCCAACTACAACATTAATTCGCACAATAATATTTATGTAAATGGTGGTTACTTTACCCGTACACCCTATTTCAACATCGTTTTCCCAAACTATACTAATGTTGCCAATAAAGGAGCAAAATATGAGCGGGTTATATCTTACGAAATAGGTTGGGGTTACAATTCCAGTAAACTGACAATCAGACTGGACCTCTACCGTACAAATTGGTTAGACAAAGGTCTGCATGTAAGACTTGGACAAGTTAGTGCCAACATTAGTGGTTTAAATTCACTCCATCAGGGAATTGAGCTTACAAGCCAATATAAACCTGTTCCAATATTATCATTGAGAGGAATGCTTTCTATAGGCGACTGGAAATGGACAAATAACGTATCGTTCACCGCCTACGATGTTAATAATGTACCTCAGGGAACATTCCATGCATACCTGAAAGGTTTACATGTAGGAAACGCAGCTCAAACTACCGCCGCTCTTCAGGCAGAAATAGAAGTAATCAAACACATGAAAGTTGGCTTTGGTTATAAATATTATGCCCGAAATTATGCAAATTTTGATCCCTCCAACCGTACCAAAATTACAGACTTTAAAGATGCCTGGAGAATTCCGGATGCTGGAATTTTCTCTATGAATGTAAACTACCGATTCAAAATAGGGCCGTTCAATGCAACTGTTTACGGAAACGTTTACAATCTGTTCAATACTGCTTATATTTCAGATGCTACCGATGGAATCAATCACAATGCCGCAACTGCTTTAGTCTGGTACGGATTTGGCCGCACCTGGTACACCGGTTTGAGAATCAGATTCTAATCCATAATTCGAATACTTAACCATAAAAATCTTATACAGATGAATAAGTTATATAAAATATTATTAATATTTGTTGTTGCACTTTCTTCGTGTAATCCAATGAATGACACCTACAATCTGTTGAATAAAGATGTTCAACCACCGCAGGCAAAATTTAACTATGCACTCACCAACGCAGATTACGTAGCTATCTCGTCGAAAGCACTTGCTGATGCTACCAATGCAAAAGATTCTCTTCTTGCAAAAAGCATCAAGTCAACCAATTCTCTGCCCGAAGGATATGCAGCCAAATACGTGCCAAACCTTCTGACAAAAATGTACCCCGCTTTAGGAAAAGGCTCTTCTTCAATTGTTGCATACAATTTTAATCTTGGGCCTTTAACAGCACTTGAATCATATACAAGCGCTAACCAGTATACATTAAATAATGCTGACTATGCTACTATGGGAGGCGCAGTGATGATTTACAAGTATTTTTCTCCTTCTAATCCTCCGGCAAGCTATATTCCTGAGTTCCTGAAGGCGAAATACCCAACTGTTGCTGACAGCACACTGGAGATGATTAATTACAAATATGCCACAACGGATCCGGCAGGAGGTGAAGTTAACTTGCTTGACGAAGAATTCAGTGGGTCTTTAGGCGATTTTCAGGCAGTTAGTGTAACCGGTGATCAGGTTTGGAAAGCTTCCTCTTACAAACAAGACAAATATGCAAAAATATCCGGCCATTTGAGTAGTACAAATAAGGATTACGACAATGAAGACTGGCTCGTTTCTCCAGCCATTAACCTGAAAGGGTTTACAGATCCCAATATGCAGATAGATCAGGCCATTAAATATATAAATGGTCAATGGAATCAAGCCACGGTACAGGTATCTACAGATTACACAGGAAATGTAGCAACAGCAACCTGGACCCCGGTAACCATTACCACTTTACCTACCGGAAATGACTGGGCTTTTGTAACTTCCGAGAAAATAGATCTTTCTGCTTTCACCGGGAAAACCATTCACGTAGCATTTAAATACATCTCTGATACAAACAATGCTGCCACATGGGAAGTAAACTGGATTAAGATAAATGGCACCATGCCCGGAAGCGGTAATGCTACACCGGAAGTAATCAAAGAAAGCGGTTTATACCAACTGTTAAATGGTACTTGGGCGACCGTACCGGGTGTATATGTCCTTAACTCTGCCGATTACAATAGTATGGGAGCCCCCGGAAAATATGATAATTTTTCCGGTTCGGCGCTTCCGGATGACTACTTACCCCAATTCCTTACGCAGAAATATCCTTATGCGCAGGAAGGAAAACAGATTGTTGTTGTGTACAAATACTATTCTGGCGGAACACATACCCGTGCCGATCAGTATACATTTACCAACTCTAAATGGACTAAATACAATCCTGTTGAAATGAAAACAGCACAGTTCATTAATATTGGAACAAAGTGGATTTTTGATCCAACGGTGACTTTCAGCATGACTTCTGCAGATTATCAGTTAATTGTTGATGCTGTAAAAGCTGATCCAAATAAAAAGTATCTGGTTAACAAATATGGTTCCGGAGAATATTATTATGGGGCAAGTTCATACAACGGCGACTTCGATGCGCGTATTGTAAAACGAACCGAAGGGCCTTATGCACAACCGGAATACAAAGGACTGTCAGATGCTGACGCCACCAAACTCATCATGAAACGCATTGCAGAAGGTATAAATGTTCTGCTTCAGATCAAATACCCCAATGCTGTTGCTCAGGTAAGTGGTGTTGACGTTATGTATATTGTTACTTTCAAAATTTATGAAAATGATGGAAGTACAGGCGTCTTTACGGTTAAATTTCAATGTACCAAGTCTGCTCCCAATCCTCAATTTACATTAGTTAGCGGACCAACAGCTTCAAATTAAACTAAAACTTCTTTCATAAAAAAAGGCTGCCTTAAAAGGCAGCCTTTTTTTTTACTATATATGCAAAATAATCACTATATTTGGACAATTATTAACCAACTAAAAATCTATGTCTTATGAAAAAATTCACGATTACCATGATCTTTATGTTTATTGCCCTGATGGTTTTTCCACAGAAAAAGTACGAATATAAAGTAATTACCAGCGTAGAATCAATCGTTCCTATGGGCTTGGGAAGATCACGTATTATTGAAACAAAAGAAGAAACCAATGCCGCAAATTTTACCACCCAAAGAACAAATGGGAAAAAAAGTCATCAAAAAGAGGCGAAGCGAAGTGAAGCAAAAGTGAACAATTTTGCTGAAACAAAGTTGTTGAACTTTTATAGCGGTGTAGGAATTAATTTCCAGAACATTGCTTCAAATGATGCTTTAATTACAGATGTAATAAACAAAGTCATCAACGAGGGTTGGGAACTTGCATTTGTAGCGAGTGGCGTGGAAAGTGATGCAGGAAAAGGAGACGGAAAGGGTCTGTTTATTACAAGATATATTTTCAAAAGAGCCGTTAAATAACCTAAAGGTTGTAACAAAAAATTACAGATGGTTTCTTAATGGTGTTAAGGCTTTCATTACGTATATTTACCTCATGGAAAATGTTTAAACAATAACAAAATAGGCGAAAACATTTCCAAGATATTGGAATGACCATAAGTGTGCCGTTGGATTTATAAACTATTTACGTGAAATTTATCAGAGATAAGCAGCGCATTGGTGCTTTTACCGCATATCCTCAAGCTCATAACCGGGAAAATCTTTGGGATTATATGAAAAAGTACCGACAGGGAATTTTACATTGGCCTTAAAATTATAAATATCGTAGGTAAAGACGTTCCCATCATTATCGTAAAGGGAAAAACTCTTCACAAGATATTTGGCTGCATCGATGGTAATTGTAACTTTGTTGAAAGCAGATTTCTTTTTAGAAGTTAAGATCAATGTTTTCAGGATATTCTTTCTCTGTCCCTTGGCAAATTTTGCATTATAATCGGCATACTCCTGCAATATCTTGGTTGGCGAAACATTAGAAGGATCGTTGGGGTCCAGCGTACTGAGCATTACCTCTTTGGAATCATTAATGATGGTCCACATATTTTTTCCATCAGAGATAATAATTTGTCCCATCAAAGCAATGCGAAATTTATCACCTTCCACCATTATGGTTCCCGTTTTCTTTTCGTGAATGTCATTTTGTTTGTTCACCATGGAGTATGTTAATCCGGAAGAAAAATTCTTGTAAGAGGACATTTTATCCAGTGTCTTTTTCAGTAGTTTCTGCGCATCATTTTGCGCGTATAGCGTTCCCGTGAACAGGAGAGCCAGAAGTATTGTGATTTTAAATCTCATATATTTATAATTTTGTATTCAATTAAATTTTATTTCTACTTTCTAAATCCTTCAAAAACTGTTCCAAAGCCATCTCGTTGGCAACTCTCACTTCGCGGGCTTTACTTCCCTCAAAAGGACCGACAATCCCGGCTGCCTCAAGCTGATCAATAATCCGGCCGGCACGGTTATACCCCAGTTTCAGCTTTCTCTGCAACAGAGAGGTAGAGCCTTGTTGCGTTTGAACAATAATCCGGGCAGCATCTTCAAAAAGTTCATCGCGCTCATTTAAATCAATGGAACCTGGCGCTTCCGTTTCTTCATCGTAATACTCTGGTAAGTGTAAGGCATCAGGGTAAGCCCGTTGCTGGCCAATGTAATCGGTTACTTTTTCCACCTCATCAGTATCAATAAAAGCACATTGCAACCGAATCAGGTCACTACCCGTGGACATGAGCATATCTCCACGCCCCACAAGCTGATCGGCCCCGCCGGTATCGAGAATGGTGCGGGAATCAATTTTAGAGATCACACGGTAAGCAATCCGGGCCGGAAAATTGGCTTTAATGGTTCCCGTGATAATGTTTACCGAAGGCCGCTGCGTAGCAATAATCAGATGAATGCCCACAGCACGTGCCAGCTGCGCCAGACGCGTAATGGGACTCTCCACCTCTTTGCCTGCCGTCATAATAAGATCTGCAAACTCATCGACCACCAGAATGATATAAGGCAAAAACCGATGGCCATGGTTGGGATTCAGCTTACGCACCTTGAATTTCTGATTGTACTCTTTGATGTTTCGCACCTGGGCATCTTTCAGTAACTCATACCGGTTATCCATTTCTATACTCAGTGAGTTAAGCGTACGCACCACCTTCCGCGTATCTGTAATAATAGCCTCCTCCGAATCGGGAAGTTTGGCGAGATAATGCCTTTCAATACGGGAATAAAGGGTCAGCTCAACTTTTTTCGGATCAACCATAACGAATTTAAGCTCAGCAGGATGTTTCTTGTACAAGAGAGAGGCGATGATGGCATTCAGCCCCACCGATTTTCCCTGTCCCGTAGCCCCGGCCATAAGAATATGCGGCATTTTGGCAAGATCAACCACATAACTTTCGTTGGCAATGGTTTTGCCCAGCCCCAGCGGCAGTTCCATCTTACTGTGCTGGAATTTCTCAGATTCCAAAATGGAGCGCATGGAAACAATAGACGGATTTTTGTTTGGAACCTCAATACCCACAGTTCCTTTTCCCGGGATGGGAGCGATAATACGAATACCCATTGCAGACAAACTCAATGCAATATCATCTTCCAGGTTTCTGATTTTTGCAATACGGACACCCGGTGCCGGCACAATCTCATAGAGCGTTACCGTAGGGCCAATAGTTGCTTTAATTTTTGTTATGGAGATATTGTAATGCTCCAGCGTATCCACAATCTTTTGTTTGTTGGCCTCCAACTCCACCCGGTCAACTTTTACATCTTCATCATACCGGTTCAGCAAATCCAGCGTGGGAAATCTGAAATCCGGTAAATCTAGTGTGGGATCAAATTCCGTGTCCAGCCCTTTGTGCTCTCCGGGGATTACTTTTGCTTTGGTTTCCTGTTTGGGTTTTTCTATGGTCAGCTCCAGACTGGCAGCATCTTCTTTTTCGAAATCGCCGGTATTGACCACCTCGGCCTTTTCTTCTTCAGAAACTTCCAAAACAGCTTCTTCTTTGCCAGAAGATTCATCTTCAACAGAAAATTCAACCGTATTATATTTATCTTCAGATCGCGGAGAATTCTTAACCGTTTCGTTTTCACGGAATCGCTTATCTTCCCGCGCTTGCTTTTTCTTTTCTTTTCTTTTGAACGAAAACTTGTAGTGAATAAGAATAAGGATGGTGGGAATAAAGATAACAACCAACACCAATCCCAATGTACCAATGTATCTTGTCAACCAGCCATTTAACTTATAACCAAAAAGTCCGCCAAGAACATTGTCAGGATGCCCCGGAAACAGCAGCCCCATAAACAGGGGAAGCCAAAAAAAGCCCATAAGAACCACCTGAAACAATTTCCATACAGAAAGTATCCTAACCTTTAGCATTAGCCACAGCCCCCACAATAGCAGCAGGAATACAAAAAAATAAGCACCCAGGCCAAAACCATTTTGTACAAGCCATTTTGACAGGAAAGCACCCAGATTTCCCGTCCAGTTTCTTACCAAAGCAGCATGATCGTTGAAATAATGTCCCAGCCCAAAAGTACGCGTAACCACGTTAGCCGGATTACTTTCAAACCAATTGATAAAGAAAGAGGTAAAAGCCATAAAAAGGTAAACAGAAACTACCACAAGAAAAAAGCCCAGCATCCTTGCCACCATAGGATCCATTTTCCTCTTAGCCAAAACAGGTCTTTTCCTGCTCTTCGTCTTTTTTTCTTTCTTTTTTGGAAGGACAACTTTTTTAGGCTCTTTGAACTTATTTGCTTTCAGCTTGTTGCTTTTTGATGGCATGAAATATCAATTTTGAGCAAAAATAAGGATTCTGCAATAACAAACCACGGCATCATGCTTTTTTGAACGTTTAAATGCGCACCTTTTTCCAACGGTTTGATTTCAGATAAATAAAGGAAAAAAGGCTAAGCAGCGAACCATAAACCCATTCGGCTGTCCAGGCTAAGACAACAGTACCATGCCAGTATTCAACCATAGTATAAGTGTAAACCAGATAAATAACCAAAACTGTCAACTCAATGACGAGTGAGACATCCGTTTTTCCTGTCCCCGAAACAGCACTGAAAAGGATAAATCCGACAGAAAGGAAAAGTGCGCCAACACTTACCACATGCAGTACAGGGATACCCATGTTTATCAGTAACTGGTTGTTGGTATAAATACTCAAAATCAGATGGGGAAAAGCAATACCCAGCGACACGAGAATAGCAACGCCAATAAAACACAGAAAAATAATCCGGTAAACCAACCGCATTACTTCACCGGAACGGCCCGCACCAATAAGATAACTTACCAAAGTATTTACAGCCGTGGCGAAACCCCAAATGGGCACCATCAGCAGCACATAAATACTCCGGATAATATTGGATACAGCCAACGAGCTTTCTCCAATCTTTTCTACAAACAAAAAGAAAACAAACCAAACCGAAAGTGAGATAAACTGCTGCATCATGGTAGGAAAAGAAACTTTCAGGATACGTTGCATCTTTTTCCAATGCAAACCCTGAAACCGGAACAAAGCATAGTCGGCAAACCGGATATAGACAGCAGTATAAACCATAAAATATACCATGGCAGAGAACTCGGCTATTACCGAAGCCAGGGCCGCCCCCGCAATACCCATTTCGGGAAAACCGAATTTCCCAAAAACCAACAGGTAGTCAAGTATAATATTAACTATTGCAAGAACAATAGTAGTATAGGCAATAACTTTAGTACGCCCTAACCCTACATAAAACGAACGGAACCCAACATTCACAAAAGCGGCAAATATTCCGAAAGCCCGGTAATCGAGAAAGACCATGGTACCGGCTGCAATATTCTGAGATTTCACGCCATAACGCAGAATCTCTTCCGAGCCAAAACGCAGCACAAAAAATGCCGCCACTGCCAGCAACATCAAAAACAGAAAAGAATGATCCACCACACTACCAATGGCCTTTAGTTTTTTCTCGCCAAAACGCCGGGCAACAATAATCTGTTCTCCCATGCCAAATCCCAAGCCCAGCATAAAGACGGCAAGATAAAAAATGCCACCCAAAGCACCGGCTCCAAGTGCTATCTCTCCCACCCTGCCAAGAAAAGCCGTATCAGTAAAATTGATGAGATTCTGTGCCACACTCCCTAAAATAATAGGATAGGCAATCAGCCAGATACGTTTATAAGAAATGTTGCTTTTCATTGGATGCGCAAAAGTACGGGAAAATCACTTGTTTTAAAACAGACAGAAACACCTCATTCAAGCCATCAGCATCATAAAGTTATAAACAGTCAATACAACCTACATACCTCTTTTACAGGCACATAAAGTAAGCCGTAATTTATATAGCAGGATAACAAATCAAAATTTTGCCCGGCCCACCCAAGAGACTTTTCAAAAAATCCTGTACCTTTACACAAAAATCTGAACTTCATGTCAATAGCAGAGTCTGAATTTATCTATCGGATTACCCGGGTGTTTGACCGGATAGAGAAAAAGTGGGACAGTGAACCTTTCCTCAAAGTATTGGCATTCCTGCTGGTTGGTGCATATTTATTGGCAATTCTGTTGATTGAGTTAAAGAATATAGGTTTCATTTCCTGGGCTTTGGTTCCTGCTGATCATTTTAAAGCCATTGAAATGGCCTTTACCTTTTTACTCTTTTTTGAAGTGATTAGTCTGGTATTTTCACTGATAAAATCAATTTCCGTTTCCATGGAGACACAGCTACAAATCCTTTCTCTGATTTTGCTTCGGAATGCCTTCAAACTCTTTGGTGAATTTCCCGAAATCTATACCTGGCATGCTATTCAGGACAAAGTTATTTTCATGTTTGCCGATGCTTTCGGCGCACTTATCATCTTCAGTATCATTATCTTTATCAGGAGAATAGACCGGCACAAGTCCATTTGCAAAAATATTGACGAGCAGCAATCTTTTGTCAACATTAAAAAAATTATTGCTTTTATCTTACTCATTACATTTATCCTGCTGATAGCTTTTGATATTTATCACTTTTTCAGTAATAAATCGGTTTTCAACTTCTTTCATTATTTCTTTACAATCCTTATTTTCAACGATATACTACTTGTTTTCATTGCTCTGCGATACAGTAATTCTTATCGTATTTTGTTCAGAAATTCAGGTTACGCGTTAGCAACCATCATCATGCGGCTGGCCCTGGAATTAAACGCACCCTACAACGACCTGCTCGGTGTTACGGCTGCAGTTTTCATTCTTTTACTTGTCATTGCATACAACCATATCCCAAAAGCTTATCAGGAAACATCGCACACTTGAAAATTTCGTTTATTTTTGCGACTGAAATTTTTTATTCCATGAATATAGC